>NZ_MWJM01000008.1:0-135532 GCF_002018435.1 Mammaliicoccus fleurettii
TTTCTTCGTCGATTACATTGTACTAAAGTGAGCTATATATGGCTCTTATTTTATTACACAATTATATGGACATATTCTTTAACGAAACACTTATAAGTATAACTGCCAAAATAATACTTATAAAAATGTATACTACCGCCGATTTTGTAAAGTGCGGACGCCTGAGGGAATAGTATGAGCGAGAGACTACAGGCTCGAGCCATACCCCTAGGCAAGCATGCACGTACAAAATCGTAAACTCCATAAAAAATAAGCATATCACTAAACTTTAAAAAATCAGTTAAGTGATATGCTTATTTATTTTGAGCGAGGCTATATGTGCCGAAGCCTTTTATTGTATTACATTACTTGTCCATAGCTTTATTTGCTATATATGTAACTTCTTTTTGTAATGTATTCGTTCTTTCTTCTAATAATTCCATAACTTTTGCTATTTTTTCACTTTTCTTTAACTCACTTGGAAATGTACTAGGATCAATAGGATCCCCAAATTTAACAAATGATTTCTGTCTAAATCCAAAGATAGATTTTACTTTTTTAGGACCTTCGAAAGCTGCAGGTACAATTGGTTTATTGCTTAATACAGCTATTGTTGCGGCACCTCTTTTTAATGGTGCTTCTCCTGTTTCTGCTCTATGTCCTGAAGGGAAAATACCAACACTTTTACCTTGATTTAGTAATTTAACAGGAATTTTCAGTGTACTTGGTCCTGGCTTTTCTCTATCTACTGGAAAAGCATTTAATGAATGGAAAAACTTATCCGACCAATTTTTAGAGAATAATTCTTTTTTTGCCATATAATTGATTTCAGTAGGATATAAACTTAAAGCTAACATTATAACTTCAACATAACCTGTATGCGTACAAGTAACGACATATGGTTCTTCAGGAACCTTCTCTTTATTTATTGTCACAAGTTGTTTACCGAACTTTTGGAAAACAACATGTAAAACAGTACTAGCAAATTTATACATTTAATGATCACTCTCTTCTTAATGATATTCATATTTTATCACTCTAATACTTGAGTCACAAGTTTTCATACAAAATATTGTAACAATTAAATACATCATATTATTGGCAATTTAATGCAATATCTATAATAATTATTTTATGGAGTTTTTTAGGAGGGATTAGAATGGATCAGAATCAAAATGGCGACAATTCAAATTTAAATCAAACATCTTCGAATGATTATTATTATAAGAAGAAAAATAAGATACCATGGTATCAAAGTTGCCTGATACCTTTTTTATCGGGGATTATTGGTGCAGTCTTAATACTCGCTTTATATATAGGTGGTACTAAAATTATTGATGTCGTTAATAACTACAATGACGAAGCGAATATAACGAAAGCACCGGCTAATGAAAAAGGCGGTAATATAAAAGATAATAAATCAAGTAATAAATCCGTATCTAAAATGATTGAAGATGTATCTCCATCTATTGTTGGTGTTATTAACAAACAAAAAGCTAGCGGAATTGAATCATTCTTTGGTGGAAAAAGTTCGGGTGAATCAAGTGATCCACAAGAGTCAGGTACTGGTACTGGTGTGATTTATCAATCTAGTGATAACAGTTCTTATATTGTTACAAATAATCATGTTATAGAGGGTGCCAATGAAATTGAAGTACGTCTTCATAACGATAAATCAGTTAAAGCTGAACTTGTAGGAACGGATATTATGACTGATTTAGCTGTCTTAAAAATTGATGGCGATTATAATATCGAACCAATTAAATTCGCAGATTCTTCTAAAGTTAAAGCTGGTGAAACAGTATTTGCACTTGGTAATCCATTAGGAGTAGAATTTGCAAACAGTGTTACACAAGGTATTATTTCATCTGAAGAACGTACAATGGATGTACAAACTTCTGACGGTGTAACAGAAGCAACAGTCATACAAACTGACGCAGCTATAAATCCAGGTAACTCTGGTGGTGCTTTAATTGATTTAAACGGAAACTTAATCGGTATTAATTCCATGAAAATATCACGTCCTGATGTTGAAGGTATTGGCTTTGCAATACCAAGTAATGAAGTAAACAACATTATTAAAGACATAATGGATGATGGTAAAGTTACGAGACCATATATTGGAATTAGTATGATATCTATTGAAGATATACCAAGTCAATATAGAAAAGAATTAAAATTAACAACTGACAAAGGTGTATACATTTCAGAGGTAGATGAAAAAGCAAACAACGGGCTTAAAAAAGATGATGTTATCACTAAAGTTGATAATAAAGATGTTACTGAAGTTTCAGATATAAAAAATTATATCTATAATGAGAAAAAACCTGGTGATAAAATTACTATGAAATATATAAGAGATGGTAAAGAACATAGTACTAAAATCACTTTAAAAGAACAAAATTAAATTAAAAAATCCTTCTAAGTTTACTTTCAACTTAGAAGGATTTTTTTATAGTATTTAGAATCCTCTGCCAGCTCCACCACCAGAGAATCCGCCTCCACCACCGAAGCTTCCGCCTCCGGAGAATCCACCACCAGAACTACCTGATGATCCTCCAAATATAAATGGACCAGCCATTCCTCTTCTTGTACCTCTTCCATTACCACCTCTAGGAGGTTTTCCTCCTCCATTTTTAAAGTAGATAATGAAGAACACTATGATAAATAATATGAAAAATACAAATGGAATTTTACCTAATCCACTACTTTGAGGTTCTTTTTCAGTGAATTTTTTACCGTCGTAACCATAACTTTTAGCAATTTCATCCCAGACGGCATCATATAATTTCGTCAAACCTTGATCATAATATGCTTTTGCTTTTTTAGCATCGCCCGTTTTAGCAGCCTTTTTTTGGTATGGCATAAAGTTGGAATCAATAAGTTCACCAACTTTAGAATCATTCAGCACACCTTCTAAGCCATCACCAACTGCAATATCAATACCTCTATTATTATATTCATTACCGTTATCCATATTAAGTAATATAACAATACCTCTATTGTGCTTTTGATCTCCAACTTTATAATGTCTACCGGCTTCTAAAGCATAATCTTGACGAGGAGTTTGTCCAATTGACTTCATCGTCATGAGTAAGATATCTGCATCAGTACCATCTTGTAATTTTTGACCTTTTTTACTAATTTTATCTTTACTTTCATCACTGATTAAGTTTGCATGATCTTGAACAAATACAGGTTGTTCAAGCTTAGGAAACTTTTCATCTGCCGCTTGTATTGTAGAACTTAGTGAAAAAAAGCTTATAATAAACAAAACACAGAAACGTTTAAACATTGATGTCATTAAGATTCATCTCCACCGAAGTCAACTTTAGGTGCATCTTTTGCTTCACCTTTTGCTTGGAAATATTCTTTCTTATCGAAATTAAACAAACCTGCTACTATACTAGATGGGAATCTACGCGTAGCTTGATTGTATTCGTTAATTGATTCATTATAATCTTTTCTAGCTACTGCAATTCTATTTTCAGTTCCAGCTAGTTCATCTCTTAATCCAGTAAATTGTTTATCAGCTTTTAAATCAGGATAATTTTCACTAATAGCGATTAAACGGCTTAATGCACTATTTACTTCACCATTTGCGGCTGCTTTTTCTTCAGGTGAATTTGCACCAGCTAATTTACTACGTGCATCAGAAACATCTTTGAAAACTTTCTCTTCATGCTTAGTATACCCTTTAACAGTATCAACTAGATTCGGTATCAAATCGACACGTCTTTGTAATTGATTATCTATATTAGATAAAGATTTATCCGCTTCTTCTTCTAAACCAACTAATCTATTATATGGTCCAATCATAATGACCCCTAAAATCACGATTACTGCTACTACAGCAATAATAGGTCCTAAATATTTTTTCATTTAATTTTCTCCTTTTCATTAATTTCATATGTCAATTTTATTATACAATAAATTCCATGTTAGTACAGTTCATTGAATATAGAAAAAAGCGCAATAAATAAATTTATCTATTGCGCTTTTATTGTTAATATTATGAGAATTTAACCATTGTATATTTTTTCTTACCTCTTCTTACGATTGTAAATTCATCATCAATTTTGTCTGCACTTGTTATTTCATGATTAACGTCTTGAATTCGTTCACCATTAATGTAAATGGCACCATTATTAATATCTTCACGCGCTTGTCTCTTAGAAGGTGAAACACCAGCTTCAATAATAAAATCAACTAATTGTACAGTTTCAGAACTTACTTGTGCTGTAGGTACATCCTTGAAACCTTCTTCAATTTCTGATTTAGTCAATGCTTTGATATCACCTTTAAATAGTGCATCAGTAATTCTTTTTGCTTCTTCAACTGCATCACTACCGTGGATGAATCCTACCATTTCTTCAGCTAACACTTTTTGTGCTTCTCTTAAGTGAGGTGCTTCTTCAACTGTTTTTTCTAGTCGTTCTATCTCTTCTCTATCTAAGAAAGTAAAGTATTTTAAATATTTCACGACATCTGCATCTTGAGCGTTAATCCAAAATTGGTATAGTTCATAAGCTGATGTTTTACTTCTATCTAACCATACAGTACCTGATTCAGATTTACCGAATTTTTTTCCATCTGCTTTAGTAACTAATGGAATTGTAAATCCGTAAGCTTCAGTATCACCATACATTTTTCTCATTAAATCTAATCCAGTTGTTATATTGCCCCATTGGTCAGAACCACCAATTTGCATTTTACAATCATAATTTTGATTTAAGTAACCGAAATCTATTGCTTGCAGAATCATGTAAGTGAACTCAGTGTATGATATACCTGTTTCTAATCTCGATTTCACAGAATCTTTAGCTAGCATGTAATTCACACCAACATATTTAGCATAATCTCTTAAGAATGAAATTAAATCAATTACTTTTAACCAATCCTTATTATTAACTAAAATTGCAGAATCATCACCTTCAAAATCAAATATTTTATGCATTTGATTCATAATTCCGCGTACATTTGCTTCAATTTGTTCGTCTGATTGTAGATTTCTTTCTTCTGAGCGTCCAGAAGGATCACCAATCATACCAGTACCACCACCTACTAATACAATAGGTGTATGTCCATGATTTTGAAATCTTCGTAAAGTTAAGAAAGGCAGTAAATGTCCAATGTGTAAACTATCAGCAGTTGGATCTGCTCCACAATATATTTTGACAGATTCTTTATTCAATAATTCTTCAATTTCTTGTTCATCAGTTTGTTGATAAATTAAACCTCTCCATTTTAAATCTTCTATAAGTGCATTTGCCATTACTAATTCCTCCTCTTAAAATATAATATAAAAAAGCACCCTTACATAAAAATGTAAGGGTGCTTGAATACACGGTACCACCATACTTATGATGTTAAACACATCATCGCTCATTAATGTTACGTACATTAAAACGTCGAACATTTATTAAAGGTGTATTCATCATTATCGCTTTATCAGTTCTCAGCACCACTGACTCTCTTAAAAAGAATATAACAACTACTTCTCCTTTAGTTCGTTACCTTATGCAATTAATTACAAAGTATAAAGCTATCTTTTTTAAAAGTCAATACAATACATATATGTTATAATAATGATGATTAGATTGGAGGTAAAAATTTGAGTTCAAATCAGTCTAAAAACAAATTCAAAGATCAATTTAATCGTTCAAGTAAGAAGTATAAAGATACTTTTAAAGAAACAAAATGGTCTCCAAAATTAATATTCCACACTACATATAATGTAATAAGCAATTTATTCTTTATTATTATATTCATAAGTTGCTTATTATTAGCACTTGGCTTGGGTATTGGTGGCGGTTACTTCGCAGGACTTGTCAAAGATGAAAAAGTGATGTCAAAAAAAGATATGAAGCAACAACTTTATTCAATGACGGAAAGTACGTCTGTTTATTTTGGTTCTGGAGAGTCACTTGGCCGATTAAAAAGTGATGTCCAAAGGGATGTTATTAAAGGAAATGAAATAAGTGACAATGTTAAGAATGCTCTTATTTCAACAGAAGATGAAGATTTCTATAACCATAATGGTATTGTTCCAAAAGCTTTTCTTAGAGCTTCTGTGCAAGAAGTTTTGGGCAGTGCTAATTCTTCTGGTGGTAGTACATTAACGCAACAACTTGTTAAGAACCAACTTTTAACAAATGAAACATCTTTTGAACGTAAAGCTAAAGAAATGTTACTGTCGATGAATGTTGAAAAGAACTTATCAAAAGATGAAATTATCGATAGTTATTTAAATGTCGTTTCATTCGGTCGTAATTCAAATGGTTCGAATATTGCAGGTATTGAAGCTGCTGCACAAGGTGTATTTGGTAAATCAGCTAAAAAATTAAGCGTGGCAGAGTCAGCATATCTTGCCGGATTACCACAAAACCCATATACTTACACACCTTTCTTACCTAATGGTGATTTGAAAGATGATGAATCATTAAAATTCGGTATAAATCGTCAGCACTATGTACTTAAAAGAATGTATCAAGAAGATAAAATCACTAAAAAAGAATACGATGAAGCTTTAGATTTCGACATAAAAAAAGCATTTGTTGATAAAGTTGAAGAACCAAACCAAAAATATCCGTTCTTAACTGAAGAAGTTGAAAATCGTACAGTTGATATTCTTAAGTATCATTTAGCTAAAAATGATAATATTTCTAAAAAAGAATTGGACCAAACGCCAGTACTTATGACGAAATATACAGAAAAAGCTAATCAAGCAATGCGTACTGAAGGTTATCGTGTTGATACAACAATTGAAAAAGACATGTATGATAAGATTCAAGACGTAAAAAATAATTCAGGTAGTTACTCATGGGATAGAGAAGCAGATTATACAAATAGTGAAGGTAAAAAAGCTTCTAAAGAATTCCAACATGAAGTCGGTGCCCTTCTAAAAGAAAATCAATCTGGAAAAATCCTAGCATTTGTTGGTGGTAGAGATTACGAAAAATCACAAATTAATCATGCTACTAGTGCTAAACGTTCACCAGGTTCAACTATGAAGCCATTATTAACTTATGCACCGGCATTTGAAAATGGTTTAATTACTCCAAATACTGCTTTACTCGACAAAAAATTCGATTATCTTGGCTATTCCCCAGATAACTATGATAGAAGAGAATTTGGTCCAGTAACAGTTGATTATGCATTAAGAAACTCATTAAACTTAAGTACATTAAGGTTATATAGTAATGTACAAGACTATAAACCATGGGAAAACTTAAATAAAATGGGTATGACTATACCTGAAGATGTTCAAGATGGATTAGCCCTTACGCTTGGTACAGCTGACTTTACATTAGAACAAGATGTAAATGGTTATAGTTCATTAGCAAACAAAGGTGAATATAATGACAGTTACATGATTGAATCTATTAAATCACGTAATGGCGAAGTTATTTATCAGCATAAGAAAGATCCAAAACGTATATTTAGTGAATCAACAACATATTTAACAACAGATATCTTGAAAGGCGTTCTTGATGATGGTTCAGGTTACCAAATTAAAGATTCATTTGATGGTAACTGGGCTGGTAAAACAGGTACATCACAAGATGCTAAAGATAGTTTATTCGTTGGATATACACCAAAAGTAACACTAGGTATTTGGATGGGTTATGACCAACCAATTTCATTCGATGAAGATAGTCATTATCAATTATTTATGTGGAGAGATATGGTTAACGCATTATCTACTACTGATAGAGAAAAGCTTGGATATGATAGTGAATTCACAAAACCAAGTACGGTAAAAGAAGATACAATTTGCCAATATACTAATTCTACAGATAGTTGTAGTAGCGGTGAATCTAAAGCACCTTCTACATTAATTTCAGATAAGGTAGATACATCTAACAAAGATATACAATCAGATTATGTAATGAAACGTTTAGGTAAAGCAATTGATCCTAACACATCATCTAAAGTTAAACCTAAAGAAAAAGTTGCTAAAAACTCTAAAGAAGCTTGGTCATACAAATCTAGCAGTAAATCTAGTAGTTCTGACAGCAAGCCATCCAGTGGTACAAGTACAGCACCACCAAGTAGCGACTAAACACAAAAGAGCTGAGACAATTAATTTGTCTCAGCTCTTTTTTTATCTTAAATTAGAATAGCCCTACTGCAGATCCATCTTCATTAACGTCCATATTCAATGCTGCTGGTTTTTTAGGTAAACCTGGCATCGTCATGATATCTCCAGTCAACGCAACGATAAAACCTGCACCGGTTCTTGGTGATAATTCTCTAATTGTAATATCAAAGTCTGAAGGTGCACCGATTTGTTTTGGATCATCTGTAAATGAGTATTGTGTTTTAGCCATACATACTGGATATTTGTCCCATCCATTTTCCTTTATCGTTTTAAGTTGTTTTATAGCTTTATCACTAAATTTAACTGATCTTCCACCATATACTTTCTGAACAATTGTTTCTAGTTTATCTTCTATAGACATATCTAAATCATAAATTGGTGAAAATTGTTGTGGTTTTTCTAAGACACGTAATACTTCTTTTGCAAGGTCTATTCCGCCTTTTCCACCTTTTTCCCATACTTCAGTCAGTGCAACTTTTATTTCATGTTCTTTGCACCAATCTAATACATATTGAACTTCTTCTTTTGTATCATGTATAAATGCATTAATTGCAACTACGGGTTCAACACCAAATTGTTTAATATTTTGAATATGTCTTTCTAAGTTTATTATGCCTTTTTTAACCGCTTCAACATTTTCACTTTTAAGTTCATTTTTCTCAACACCACCATGCATTTTCAAGGCTCTTATCGTAGCTACTATTACGACAGCACTTGGATCAAATCCTGCTTTACGAGTCTTAATATCCATGAATTTTTCTGCCCCTAAATCAGAGCCAAATCCACTTTCTGTTACAACTATATCTGCTAATTTTCTAGCAGTATTTGTTGCGATTATCGAGTTACAACCATGTGCTATATTTGCAAATGGGCCACCATGTACAAATGCAGGTGTACCTTCAATAGTTTGAACAATATTAGGTTTAATTGCATCTTTTAAAATGAGTGTTAATGCACCCTCTACTTTCAAATCACGAACCGTTACAGGCTTTCTATCTACTGTATAACCGATAGTTATGTTTGCTAAATTTTCTTTTAAATTTTTAATACCATTCGATAAACAAAATACTGCCATTATTTCAGATGCAACTGTAATATCAAATCCATCTTCTCTTGGAACACCTCGAGTTGGCCCACCAAGCCCAACAACTACTTGACGTAATTCTCTATCATTCATATCAAGTACACGTTTCCATTCTATTCGTCTTGAATCTATATTTAACTCATTACCTTGATAAATATGGTTATCAATAAAGGCTGAAAGTGCATTATTTGCAGTAGTTATTGCATGTAAATCTCCATTGAAATGTAAATTTATTTCTTCCATTGGTAGTACTTGCGCATAACCTCCACCAGTAGCGCCACCTTTCATTCCAAAGACTGGACCAAGAGAAGGTTCTCTTAATGCTACCATTACATTTTTATTTAATTGATTGAATGCATCAGCTAAACCTACTGTAACAGTTGATTTACCTTCTCCAGCTGGTGTTGGACTCAATGCTGTTACTAATACAACTTTTCCTTTTTCTTTAATATCTTTTAACTTTGTAATATCAACTTTTCCTTTATAATGCCCATAAGGTTCTAAAGAATCATGAGGAATTCCTACCTTTTCAGCAATTTCATTAATCGGTCTTAATGTACTTTGTTTTGCAATTTCTAAATCTGATAAATGACTCAATATTGTTCACTCCTTAAATTTATATTACAAATTATAAGTATCTCAACTTTAGAATAAACAAATAATTGTAAAAAATCAATTTAACTTACCACTACTAATATCATGATAAAGGCTGAGACAATAATTTGTCTCAGCCTCAACTTTCATAAAAATTAATCTTCCAATGTAGATAAATCACCAGCAGGTAAATCTAATTCCCATGCTTTTAATACACGTCTCATAATTTTACCTGAACGTGTTTTAGGTAATTTATCTTTAAAATCAATTTCACGAGGTGCTGCATGTCCAGCTAATCCTTCTTTAACAAATTTTCTTATCTCTTCTTTAAGTTCATCAGATTCTTCATATCCTTCTCTTAAAGCGATAAAGGCTTTTATAATTTCACCACGTACTGGATCTGGTTTACCGATTACCCCAGCTTCAGCTACTGCAGGATGCTCAACTAGTTTAGATTCAACTTCAAATGGTCCTACTCTCTCACCAGCAGTCATAATAACGTCATCAACTCTACCTTGGAACCAGTAATAACCATCTTCATCTTTATAAGCTGAGTCACCTGATACATACCATTCATCATTTATAAAATATGATTCATATTTAGGTTGGTTATTCCAAACTGTTCTCATCATTGAAGGCCAGCCTTTTTTCAATGCTAAGTTACCCATTCTGTTAGGTGGTAATTCCTTACCTTGATCATCAACTATTGCAGCTTCAATACCAGGTAGAGGTTTACCCATTGAACCTGCTCTAATATCCATAGATGGATAGTTAACAATCATATGTCCACCCGTTTCAGTCATCCACCAAGTATCATGTACTCTATGGTTAAATACTTTATGAGCCCATTTAATGACTTCTGGATTTAATGGTTCACCTACTGATAATACATGTCTTAAGGATGATAAGTCATATTTACTAACCACATCGTCTCCCGCACCCATTAACATTCTTAGAGCTGTTGGTGCAGTATACCAAATTGTTACACCATAAGTTTGGATAAATTCATACCAACCTTCTGGAGAGAATCTTCCACCCACGATACAATTTGTAACACCATTTAACCATGGACTAAAAATACCATATGATGTTCCTGTTACCCAACCTGGATCTGCGGTACACCAATAAACATCATCTTCTTTAAAATCTAAGACATATTTACCAGATATATAATGTACAACCATTGCTTCTTGTACATGAAGAACACCTTTTGGTTGTCCTGTTGAACCTGATGTATAGTGTAGTATCAATCCATCTTCTTTATCTAACCATTCGATATCAAATTTTTCATCAGCTTTTTCAAATTCTTTATTAAAATCAATATATTCATCACTTACCTCATCGTCTACTACAACGATATGTTCAAGGTTAGGTAATTCATCTTTAGGAATTCTTCCAACTAAATCGTTTGTTGTAATAATAACTTTAGCTTCACTGTTTTCAAGTCTATCTTTAACAGCTTTTTCCATAAATGCTTCAAATAATGGTCCAACAATCGCACCAATTTTCAAAGTACCTAAAAGTGAAAAGTATAATTCAGGCGTTCTAGGCATGAAAACAAATACTCTATCGCCTTTTTTAACGTTTGCTTTATTTTTCAAAACATTTGCAGCTTTATTACTCGCGATTTGCATATCTTTAAACGAATAACTATCTTGTCTATTCTGATCTTTATAATGAAGTGCAATCTTGTCCCCTTTACCATTATCAACATGACGATCAATACACTCATATGCCATATTTATCTTTCCAGTTTCACTCCAACTGAAATTTTTTTCAATATCTTCCCAATTATGATTTTTTACTGCATCATCATAATTAGCAAGATTATAATTATCATTTAATGCTTCGTAAACTTCGACTTTCATTTAAATCTCCCCTTTTATAAATGTAATCGTTTTCAATAAAGCCTATTTCTATTATAATATAAATAGATGATACTTTTCAAAAAAATTTGATTATTCAAAATAAACTTTACAAATATAGAATATCATATTTATAGAAAGGAGGTACAAAATTGGAACACTTAAAAACTTTTTTATCTGATACTGTTACATATAATAAAGATATTAATATCATAATTGAAGGTCCAGTAAATTCAGATGAATTAAAGAAAATGACTTTCGACGAAGGTTTAAATAGTTTCAGAGTTCCTAAAGAACAATTTGAAGCTATTATTGAAATTGCCGAACTACCTGAAGGAAGAATCATCATTGCACGCATAGATCAACATATTATTGGCTATACTACCTATCTTTATCCAGACCCACTTGAGCGATGGTCTGATGGCAATCTCCCCTATATTTTAGAGCTTGGTGCAATAGAACTTTCTTTAAAATATCGAAAGTATGGCTTAGGTAAAAAAATGTTGAAGTTAGCGATGAAAGCTCCGGAGATGGAAGATTTCATTGTTATAACAACTGAATATTATTGGCATTGGGATTTGAAAAATAGTGGTTTAGATGTGTACCAATATCAAAAAATTATGCATAAAATGATGGCTGAAGGTGGTTTAGAAGTATTTGCTACAGATGACCCAGAAATTATAAGTCATCCTGCTAATAGTTTAATGGCTAGAATTGGTAAAAATATTAAACAAGAACAAATGGAAGCATTTGATCAATTAAGATTTATGAATAGATTTTTCTTTTAGGAGGTAAAATTATGTTAGTTGAAAAAATTATGACATCACCTTGTACGACTATTCAAAGCGATAAATCCATTGAAGATGCATTAGTTTTAATGACACAAAAAGAAATTAGACACTTACCTATTGTTGATGAAGATAACCAGCTGCTCGGTATCATTTCTGATAGAGATATAAAAATGGCATTACCCAGTATATTATCAGATGATGAGCCGAACAAAAGCTTATCTTTATCTGTTTCAAAAATAATGAGACGCAATGTCATACGCTGTCACCCATTAGATTTCGTAGAAGATATTGCACTTGATTTCTATGAAATGTCTATAGGTTCAATTCCTGTTATAAGAGACAATAAAGTAATAGGCATTGTAACTCAAAAAGATATGCTCAACACATTTTTAGAACTAACTGGTGTCACAATGCCAGGTTCAATCATTGAAGTATATATTGACGATAAAGTTGGTGCGCTTCATGATATAACACATATATTCAAACAACAAAATATCGATATTTTAAATGTCCTTGCTTATGCTGATCAACAAAATGTTAATAAGAGATATCTTATGTTACGAGTAAAATCAATGAATCCCGAAAAAATATATAAACTATTAGAAGAACAAGGTTATCATGTCATCTATCCTTTTGGTATAAAAAATGACTAAAGTTAAATATGTTTATTCGGAAGATTTATTGAAATATCGGTTCTCTGATAGTCATCCATTTAATCAAATGCGTTTAAAATTAACAACCGACCTTCTCATTGATTTAGGCGTGTTAACTTCTGAACACATTATAGCTCCAAGAGTGGCGACAGATGAAGAACTTGAACTCGTACATGAAGTTAATTATATAGAAGCAATTAAAAAGGCAGGCAAAGGTGAATTACCGATAGATGAATATGACAAATATGGTTTAAATAGCGAAGATACACCTCAATTTGTAAATATGCATGAAAATAGCGCAAGAGTTGTTGGCGGAACGCTTACTGCTGTAGATGCTGTCATGAATGGAGAAGCTACGAAAGCTTGTCATTTAGGTGGTGGCTTACATCATGGATTTAAAGGAAAAGCAAGTGGCTTTTGTATATACAATGACAGTGCAGTAGCCATTCAGTATATGCAATCTAAGTATAAGCAACGTGTTTTGTATATTGATACTGATGCACATCATGGAGATGGCGTACAATGGTCTTTCTATACGAATGAAGATGTTATGAACTATTCCATACATGAAACAGGAAGATATTTATTTCCAGGTACTGGCGCATTAACTGAGCGTGGGGATGGTAAAGGATTCGGTACTACTGTCAACGTCCCTCTGGATGCATATACTGAAGATGATTCTTATATAGATGTTTTTAAGGATACAATTGAGGCAGTTTGTGAATCTTATAAACCAGATGTTATTTTAAGTGTAAATGGCGTAGATATTCATTACTTAGATCCACTCACACATTTGAGTTGTACTTTAGATACTTTATATAAAATACCTTATATCGTTAAGAATTTAGCTGATAAATATTGCGATGGAAAAGTAATCATGATTGGTGGAGGTGGCTATAATATTTGGCGAGTTGTACCAAGAGCTTGGTCACATGTTTGGTTTGCATTAAATGATTTACAAACACCAAACACACCAATACCTCAAACTTGGATTGAAAAATATCAAGAACACGCTCCATTTCCACTAGCAACATCATGGATAGATGAAAAAGAAGGCTATATGGAAATACCAAGAAAAAAGGAAATATCCGAAAAAAATAACAATACTAAAATGAGAATATTAGATTGGTTTAAAATGTAAAAAGAGCAGAAATTCATTGTAACATTGAATTTCTGCTCTTATTTTTATAAAGGTTAGTTGCACTTCTACTGACTTGTGTGAATATGGGTGACCTTAGTTACACTTCTACTGACTTGTGTATATATAGATACACTTAGTTACACTTCTCTCGACTTGTGTGAATATAGGTGACCTTAGTTACACTTCTCTCGACTTGTGTAAATATAGATACTCTTAGTTACACTTCTCTCGACTTATGTAAATATAGATACTCTTGCTTACACTTCTACCGACTTGTGTGAATATAGTTACCCTTGCTTACACTTCTACTGACTTGTGTGAATATGGGTGCCCTTATTCACACTTCTAACGACTTGTGTGAATATAGATACTCTATGAATAAGAGGCTGAGACAAATTAATTTGTCCCAGCCTCTTATATAAATTTATTTAGTAGTTCCTCTATATTCTACTCTATAAGGTAAAATAACATTAGGTTCATCAATTTGTTCGTCATTCATATATTTAGTCAATAATCTCATACCAACTGCACCAATATCATATAACGGTTGAGTTACGCTAGATAATTGTGGTCTTACCATATGAACTAATCTCGTATTGTTAAAGCTTACAACTTGTAAATCCTCAGGAATTTTAACGCCTGCATCTTGAGCGGCATGGACAATACCAATAGCTTGCTCATCGCTTATACATAAAATTACATCTGGATTTTCTTTTGAAATAGCTTCATAAGCACGACTTCCATCTTTATAAGTTTCATTGCCTACAAATTTAGCATTATCTTCAATTTGAAGATTAGCATCTTGAAGTGCTAATTCTAATCCTTTAAAAGCATCATCTTGTGCTTTTTCAGAATAGCCTCCACCTACAAATGCGAACTTCTTAGCACCTTTAGTGATAAGTGTTTCAGCAATTTGTTTACTAGCTTCTGTATAGTTGATATTAACTGAAGCAAGCTTTGAATCTTTATCATTTGTACCTGATACTACTACAGGAACAGATGATTTATCAATAAGTTCAACAGTTTCATCAGTTAACGTACCACCAAGGAAAATAATACCATCAACTTGTTTACTCAATAAGTTGTTAAATATTTCTTGTTCTTTTTCACTATCATTATCAGAATTAGAAATAATTGTATGATATTTATACATAGTAGCAATATCTTCTAAACCTCGAGCTAACTCAGAATAATATACATTCGAAATGTCTGGAATAATTACGCCTACCGTTGTCGTTTTCTTACTTGCTAATCCTCGTGCAACTGCATTAGGTCGATAATTTAATCTTTTAATTACTTCATTTACTTTGTCACGTGTTGATGGTTTAACATTTTGGTTACCATTTACAACTCGTGAAACTGTTGCCATAGATACTTTAGCTTCTCTCGCAACATCATATATTGTTACAGTCATAATATCCTCCTATCTTTGAAAACGTTTTCTAGTACATTCTAGCACGTTTTCATAATGTTTTCAAAATATATGAAAGCGAACTCACAATTACCAATTATAAAAGATTATAACAGTGTTGTCGATATAATTGCTCCAATAAAATCTCTTAAAGTGTAAATTGTTCATTCTTTTTCAGAAAACGAATGAACATATGACATAAATACAAAAACTCTCCCAACCCAAAGTGTTATCTTTCGGATTGGAAGAGTTTATTGAGAATAGAAATACTATATCACATTTATTTTTCGTATAATTTTGCTGCTTGAACGATTTCTTTATGGAATGAATCAAATTCATTTAAGTCCATTTGTTGTCCTGCATCACTTAATGCTACTGATGGATCAGGATGAACTTCTGCCATAACACCATCTGCTCCAACTGCTAAAGCTGCTTTAGCACAAGGTAGCATAATATCTTTACGACCTGTACTGTGCGTTACATCTACCATTACAGGTAAGTGTGTGCCTTGTTTTAAAATTGGAACTGCTGAAATATCTAATGTATTTCTTGTAGCTTTTTCATATGTTCTAATACCTCTTTCACAAAGAATAATATTACTATTACCTTGAGAATGAATGTACTCTGCTGCATAGATGAATTCTTCAATTGTAGCTGATAATCCACGTTTTAATAAAATTGGCTTATTCGTTTTACCAGCTTCTTTTAATAATTCAAAGTTTTGCATGTTTCTTGCACCGATTTGGAATACGTCTAAATATTCATCAGCCATTTCAAAGTGAGATGGATTAACGATTTCACTTACAACATTTAAACCGTATTTATCTTTAGTATTTTTAAGAATTTTTAATCCTTCTTCACCTAAACCTTGGAAATCATATGGAGAAGTACGAGGTTTAAATGCGCCACCTCTGATGAATTTCTCTCCTCTATCTGCTAAGTCTTTAGCAACTGTGTCAACTTGTTCTTGTGATTCTACTGAACAAGGACCAAATACGAATGATTTTTTATTATTACCGATAATAGCTCCATTATCGAATTGTACAATTGTATCTTCTGGTTTCAACTTACGAGAAACATATAAATGTTTTTCATTTTCTGATTTTTGTAAGTCTGTTGATGCTTTAAAGATTTCTTTAAATAATTGCTTAATAGTATTGTCGTTATATGGTCCTTCATTGTTATCAATTAAATGATTCAACATTTCTTTTTCACGTTGTGGATCATATACTTGAGTACCTTGTTTACGTTTTTCTTCACCTATTTTTTTAGCTATAGTACCACGCTCTTGTAGTAAAGCTAATATTTCATCATTAATACCTTCAATTCTTTCTCTTAAACTTTCTAATTCATTTGACATCCTATTCACCTCGTGTAAACAATTTAACTCACATACTTTAAAGCGATAAAATATATAAGTAATTAGATGTTAGTATAACAATTTAAAAGCGCCTATTCAACCCTAACATTTCATTTTTTAAAAATTTCTTATTATTCAAACTATTATACTATACTTTAAGTTATATAAAAAGGAGCAGAACAGTCCAAAATAATGATTAAAGGCTAGGACAATTAATTTGTCCCAGCCTTCTAAATGTTAGTATTTACTAACTATTAATTTTTATCGAAAGATTTTTTCTCTACAACTGTTTTTGGTCCTTTTAAATCTTCATCTTCTACTTCTGATTTAATAGCACCTTTTTGAGCTTTTAATTCTTCGTTAGCAACATCATCAGCTGTTACAACGCCTTTATTAGCTTTTTTCTCAGCTTGTTTTGATTTAACTTCGTCAGCTTTTTTCTTAGCTTCAGTTTTCTTTTCTTCAGCTTGAGTTTTAACTTCTTCAGCTTTTTGGTTTGCTTGTACTTTCTTTTCTTCAACTTTTTCTTTTACTTCGACTTTTTTATCTTCAGCTTGTGTACGAATCTCTTCAGCTTTAGATTGTGCTTGTTCTTTCAAGCCATCAGTTTTTGTTTTTACGTCATCTAAAATTTTATTAGACTTTTCACTTAAGTCACCTTGTAACTCTTTACCTGGTTTAGGTGCAAGTAGTAAACCTACAATTCCACCTACAACTGTACCCAATACTACTCCAAATACAAAGTCTCTACCGTTTGTATTTTTTTCGTATTCTGCTTCATACGTTTCTAAACCATGTGTATATAGATCTCTATTATATTTATTTTCCATTTCTATTTCCTCCTAATTAAATTAAAGAAATGCACTTATAATCTAGATTATAAGTGCATTTAGTTTATTTTTTTAAACCTGCACCAATTTTATCTTCATCCAAGTTATCGCCTTGTGTTGTTTTTTCATTGTAGTTTTTTGGTACTTGCGTTTCAAAATCATTAGAAGAATTTATATCGCTTTTATATGATGATACATTACTTCTACGATCTCTTCTTAATTGCCATTTATCTGCAACTTCCATTGCAACATTTGACCATTGAATTACTTGAGAAATTTTATCTTCATTTTGTGAGATATTGTGAGTAATTGAATTAGTCACTCTATCAACTGAAGTGTTAAGTGTTTGAACTGAATCACCAACACCTTTTACAGCATCTACAACAGAATTCAAACGTAATGATTTATCTTGAATATCTTCTGTTAAGCGATTTGCTTTATGAAGTAAATCTGTAGATTCACGTGTAATACCTTGTATTTGGCCTTGAATGCCATCTAGTGTTTCGTTAATACCTTTAACTGTTTTTAATAGTTGCATTAAGAATAGTGCTAAAACAACACATATTACTAAAAATGCAACAGCAGCAATAATTCCTGCTATTGGTAATATCCAATCCATACTGAACGCCTCCTAATAATTATAAAACTAAATCTTTAATTGATATACTAATATTTAATACCCTGACTCAATAAATAATAAACATATCAATTTTAAACTTCTAACGTAGAAACATAAGCTTTTTGAATTTTTTGAATGTCTCCAGCGCCCATAAATAGTATAACACCATTAGTATGTTTTTGTAGTTGTGAAACTGTATCTTCATTAATTAAATCTGAGTTTGGAATTAAAGCTTTTAAATCATGAATTGTTAACTCGCCTTGTTGTTCTCTAATTGATCCAAAAATATCACATAAATATACTTTATCTGCTCGGTTTAAACTTTCAGCAAATTCATTTAAAAATGTTTCAGTTCGAGAAAAAGTATGAGGTTGAAATACTGCTACAACTTCGTTTTCTGGATATTTTTTTCTAGCTGATTCAATTGTAGCGTTAATTTCTCTAGGATGATGTGCATAGTCATCTATTAAAATTTGGTTATCATAAAAGCTTTCACTAAATCTTCTTTTTACGCCGCCAAATGTTAACAGAGCTTCTTTAATATTTGCAATATCTAATTTTTCTAAATGACAAACTGCTATTACTGCTAATGCATTAAGAACATGATGGTCTCCATACATTGGTGTAGTAAAAGTACCGATTAGTTCATTTTTAGTTTTGAAATAGACATCAAATGTTGTGCCCTTAGATGATGTATGAATATTTTTAGCAAAAACATCATTATCTTCTTCAAATCCATAGTAATAGATAGGAACGTCTGCTTCAATTTTTCTCAGCTCACTATCATGCCCCCATGCTACAATACCTTTTTTTACATTTTTAGCCATCTCTTGGAAAGCATTTGTAACATCTTGTAAGTCTTTAAAATAATCAGGGTGATCGAAATCAATATTTGTCATGATTGCATAGTCAGGATAGTAACTTAAGAAATGTCTTCTATACTCACATGCTTCAAATGCAAAGTAAGAACTATCAGGCATACCCATTCCAGTACCATCACCAATTAGAAATGAAGTCTTTTGATCACCATTCATAACATGTGATAATAACCCTGTCGTTGATGTCTTACCATGTGCACCCGTAACAGCTACAGAAGTATATTGAGACATAAAATCACCAAGGAAGATATGATAACGTTTAACTTCTAATCCTAATTCATACGCTCTTGCAATTTCAGGGTGCGAATCCGGAAATGCATTACCTGCAATTATTGTCATACCTTCTTTAATATTTTCAACATCAAAAGGTAGTATTTTTATCCCTTTATTTTTCAAAGCTATTTCTGTAAACACTGTATTTTCTATATCAGAACCTTGAACGTTATGTCCCATATCATGCATAATTTGTGCAAGTGAACTCATACCCGCCCCTTTTATTCCAACAAAATGAAATAATGTCATTTCATGTCACTCCTTCTAGTACTTAATTGTTAGTTTCTTTTTCTTCTAGCATATCTTTAGTAATTAAAACATCTCTTGGTTTGGAGCCATTAGGACCAGATATAAATCCTCTTTCCTCTAAATTATCAATCATTCGAGCAGCTCTATTGTAACCAATTTGGAAATGTCTTTGTATCAGTGAAGTTGAAATATGACCTTCTTTCACCATAAAATCACAAACATCATTAAACAAAGCATCTTTAGGTTGTTCATTAACTTTTTTCAATAATGTTTCTTCTTTGAATAGATAGTTAGGTTTCATTTGATTACTTACATTTGAAACTGTTTCATCAATTTCATCATCTGATACAAATGCACCTTGAACTCTTATTGGTTTATTCATACCATTGCCAAGATACAACATATCACCATTACCAAGTAATTTTTCTGCTCCACCAACATCAAGAATAGTTCTAGAGTCAATCGAAGAAGATACCATAAATGAGATTCTAGTTGGAACATTTGCTTTAATTAAACCTGTAATTACGTTAACTGAAGGTCTTTGAGTAGCAAGTATCATATGTATACCACAAGCTCTAGCCTTCTGTGCAATTCTGGCAATAGATTGCTCCACTTCTTGTGGAGACATCATCATTAAATCAGCTAATTCATCTATAACTATAATGATTTTCGCCATTCTTTGCTCGTAATTTGCTTTTTTATTAAAAGCAGTAATATTTCTCACATGTAATTCTGCAAAACGTTTATATCTTCTTTCCATCTCTTCAACAGCCCATTTTAAGCTAGCTGTTGCAGCTTTCACATCAGTTATGACTGGTGCTACGAGATGAGGTAAATTGTTATAAGGTGCAAGTTCAACCATCTTAGGATCAATAAGTAATAATTTTAATTCATCCGGATGATTCTTATACAATAGACTCGTCAATATTGCATTAATACATACAGATTTACCAGAACCTGTTGCACCAGCAATAAGTGCATGTGGAGTCTTAGAAATATCCATTAATAACGGTTCATTATTAATCTTAAATCCCATAGCAACTGTCAACTTACTTTCCGCTTGTTGAAATGCTTTAGAGGTAATCATCTGTCCTAAAGGTATTTTTTTTGGACTTTGATTTGGCACTTCTATTCCAACTAAACTTGTACCAGGTATTGGTGCTTCGATTCTAATATCTTTAGCTGCTAATGCCATTTTTATATCGTCTTGTAGTGCTGT
Organism: Mammaliicoccus fleurettii; assembly: GCF_002018435.1. Classification (NCBI taxonomy): domain Bacteria; kingdom Bacillati; phylum Bacillota; class Bacilli; order Caryophanales; family Staphylococcaceae; genus Mammaliicoccus; species Mammaliicoccus fleurettii. The sequence goes on from NZ_MWJM01000008.1 coordinate 21,051, forward strand.
AATTCTTGAAACTTTCACACCTTTTTCAACTGATAATTCAAATCTTGTAACTGTTGGACCTTGAATCATATTTACGACATGAGCTGGAACATTAAAATGATAAAATGCTTCATCTAATTCTTTTTTCTTGTCTTCTAGCCATTCGCTATTATCCTCTTTTTCTACTACATCATCTAAGATTGATACTGGAGGTAGTACAAATAAAGGACCTTTACGTTTTGTAGCTTGTTCAGATTCATTATTTTCTTTACGCTTTATATCATTTTTGAATGTTTGGTGTTTTCGTTTATCTGAAGGCGTCATCAAGACATTAAACGGTGACGATTTTCTTGTTGGATTTGGTTTAAGTACTGGTTCATAAGTTTGTTTTTCTTCTGACTTTTCAACTTCATCAAATTGAACATTACTTTCATGTTGATCATCAATATCTTGAGTATTCTGTGCTTCTTCATCTTGAGGTGATTCCAGTAATGTCTCATCTACTAATCCAAACGCTTCTTCAGATGAAGGTTCACTATCTTCTACTACATCGAAGTCTTCAAAGCTTATATCATCTTCTACAAAATGATTTGATTCTTCTATGATTTCTGAATGTGCTTCTTCTATATGATTATTTAATGCTTCAGTATCATTTTCTTCTACTGGATTAATTACTTCATGTTCCTGGTCTATTTGTGCTTCAAACTGTTCATCTTCAGAACTTTGTTCAGACATCTCATGATGAGATTGTTCAGAAACATCACTTTCTTCTACTTCTTCTACTTCTTCTACTTCCTCAAAAGTAGCATTTTCTTCATTTTCAAATACTTGGTCATGAACAAGTTCATCTTCATATGGTTCTGACATATCTTGTCCAATGTCTTGTTCATCACTGTTGTATGATTCTTCATCAAAATCTAAATCAATTTCTTTAAATTCATATGTAGTAAGGTCATTTACATCTGGTTGTAATGACATTTTGATTTCATCATCAGTAGATTCACTTTGATTGAGTTCGCTCGTATTATCTTTATCAACATCTTCATTATTAGAGTTATCGTTTGGATTATTCTTAATATATGAAGCTTGTTGTTTAAAGAAATAATCTTGATTTTTAACTTGCGATTTTTCTTCTTCAGATTCTAGATTTTTTAACTCTTGTTCTCTTTTTTCTCTTAATGCTTTTTCAAATTGTTTTTTCTTTTGAAGTTTCTTTTCACGTTCTTTTCTAATTTCAGAAACAATTTGAGATGCATATATATTCTCAATATTAATTGTGTTATCTGTCTGTGAATAAGTAGGTACATCTTGAATGATTTCACCATTTTGCTCTTTTTGAATGTTTTCATTCTTAGTGTTGTCAGTATCCTTATTTTTAAGATCATTTAAATAATCTGATGTGCTATGATCTTTTAACCCACTATTAGGGACATCTTTTTGTTTGCGCATGCCAAAAATAGCTGAAGGAACTTCAGATGCCTTAAATTTCGGTTGGTGTAAAGAATTCAATCTTTCCTGAAATTTTGTATCTTCATTATACTTTTCAGCTTTTTTATTTCGATTTGATGTTTTATTATTTTTTTCATTTTTGTCATTTTTATAATTATTTACATCTTTGTTATGTGTTCTAGATGCATTATTAAATGATTGTCGCGTACTATTTTGATTTCTTCTGCGTCTTCTTCTATTTGTAGGGAATGAAGCTTCATTTTCATCATAAAACCTATTGTCATGATTATGTTCTTTCGGTTTATAATTAGGTTCATTTTCTGATTGATTATATTGCCCCAAGTTATCGTCAGACGGTTCTTCATATTCCATTTGAATAGGAAATCTAAATTTCCCTTTAGGTCTTCTGTATATTTCTTCGTTAGTTGAATCATCTTCTGGATGGTAATCGGAAGATATTTGTTCTTTTTTTTCTTTTTCGTTATTTTGATTACTTTTAGATTGTCCGAATATATCATCAAACCAACTCATAGGTTCACTACCTTTCGTCTTCAAAAAATGGTGTTCCTACAGTATAACTATCATCCAATACCATTATACCTTTTTCTTTTGGAGCACCTTCCAAATCAAGTTCTTTCATTGAACATATCATGCCAGTAGAAGGTACACCTCTTAATTCTGCATCTTTAATAAGCATTCCACTAGGCATAACTGCCCCTACTTTAGCTACAACTACTTTTTGTCCTTGGTCAATATTTGGTGCGCCACATACAATTTGCAATGTGCCATTATCAACATCAACTTGGCATACTGATAGTTTGTCAGCATCTGGATGTTTAGTCTTTTCTGTTACATATCCAACTACAAATTTAGGTGATAAATCAACTTCTAGTTTATAGTTAATATTATTTTTTTCTAATAAATCTTGTATGCTACTAATATGTTTTTCTTGAATTTTAATATTTCCACTACCTTCTATCTGAACATATTTAGAAGCATTAAATATATTAAATCCTACAATATTACTTTCACTTTTAATAATTGTTATATCATTTTGATATGCATATTCTAAATTTTCAGTTGCAGGATCTATTGTGACCATTAGAACATCTCCAACGCCATTTTTGTTATAAAATAAATTCATTTTCTTAACTCCTTAAAGTCTTTTTTGATTGTTTTTCATATTTTTAAATTTTTCTCTGTTTTTTTCAAGTCTTTCTATGACTTCTTGATTTCTCTTACGTGAATGATTTTTACCTAAAATAAAGATTGGTTCTAAAGGCTTTTCTGGTGTATAAGAGAAAGATAATGAAGTTATTGGAACAAGGCCATTTTGGAAAAATTGCATCGTCATTTGAGCAACAACATCATAACCAATTTCATTCTTAATATCACAAATAACTAATACGTCTTGATGAGGCGTAGCTAATAACATTTCCCCTTCAATATTTTTATAAACATCTTTTAAAAATGTTTGATTTAATATTCTAGAAGCATCATAGCCGTCGTTAGTATTTACAAAATAGAATGTATTACCTTGAACTTCATCTGATTTATAAGTTGTTTTTTTCTTTTTGATGTTAAATAATGCTTGTTCTTTAATCTGTTCTTTAGTTAATTTAAGCTCTTCTAACATAGATTCATCAATTAAACGATAAGTATTACCTAAATCTAAAGCATAATAAACATTTGTCTCAGCAGTATGTTCATCAATTAAAAATGGTATACCTTCTTTCGTTTCTTTATGGAAACTTGTAGACCTAATAACTGGTAATATCTCTATTTTATTAATTTCTTTAGTAGATTCATCTTGCATTGCATTTATTGTCTCTGTTACGTAATAAACAATTTCATCAATTGTTTTATCACCTTTATCTTTATACTTAGCAATAATTGGAGCTAATTTAACAGAGAGCCCTTTTTTGTTATCAGTTCTTTCTATTCTTAAACTTTCATCTTCTCTATCAAACTTGAAATTTGCATCTAATGATTTCAAGCGATCTTTTAATAAATCTCTCATTTGAAAGACATTCATTCTAAACACTCCTATTTTTATACCTCTATATAGTTTACAACAAATTACCACTATGTAACAGTGATAAACATATATAAATCAACTTAAATAAAATAAAAAAGCAGGTAATTCGAAAATTAAAGAAACTTTTTTCGACCTGCTTTTTTTCACTTATTCTATAAACTCAATCCATCAATAAATGAACTGATTTGTGGAATTGTTTTACGTTCTTTTCCGACGTATCTTCCCAACTCTTGTTCTTTGTCATAAGCTATAAAACTCGGAATTCCCATTACATCTACCTCTTGACATAAATCAATAAATTCATCTCTATCAACAGATACGAATTGATATTGCTTATACTTTTCTTCTAAGGCTGGTAAATCCGGATCAATAAAATGGCAATCTGGACACCAAGATGCAGTGAACATAAATATTGTTGGTTCATTAATTAATGTTTTGAATTCTTCAATTGAAGTTAATTGTTTCATTTTTTTACACTTCCTATCATTAAAGTTTGTTGACCATCTTTAATTATATGATACTTTCTTAATATTTGATAAACAAATAAACTGATTACAGCTGGTAATAAGAAATGGAAGAATGCAATTTGTAGCCAAACCTCAGTTGAACTACCCATCGTTTTTATTGTCATTATTTGACCTACAAGCCCACTTGAACCCATACCTGCACCAGCAGCATTATTTTCCATTGGCCAAAATACAGTCATAATTGGAGCAACTATTAAACTTGCTATAACGGGTGGTATCAATATAAAAGGTTGTTTCAAGTAATTTGGAATTTGTAACTTACTAGTACCTATTCCATGTGCTATTACCCCTGAAATACCGTTATCTTTATAACTTGTAACTGCAAATCCAATCATATGGCAACAACCACCGATTGTTGCAGCAGCTGCAGCAGTACCACTTAACCCTAGCATCAAAGCTAAAGCAGCACTAGAAATTGGACTACTTAAAGTTATACCGACTAAAAAGCTTACGAACATACCCATTAATAGCGGCTGTTGTTCTGTGCTCAATTGAATCCAACTACCTAACTCTTTCATAAATGCATCTATAAATGGTGCGATAAATTTCGCAATACAAGTGCCAATAAAAAGAGTTAATATAGGTGACAAAATAATATCGATTTTTGTCTTACCAGAATAAAACCTGCCCAATTCACTTGCTACTACAGATGCCAAATAACTACCTACAGCTCCACCTTGTTCGTATCCATACATACCTGTGACTGCTGTTGTGAAAATAATAAGTGGTGATGCACCAATTCCATAACTAACTGCTACCCCTACCCCTGCACCAGTTAATGATTGTGCCAATTTTCCTATTTCTATCATAATTGATGTATCAAAATATGTATTTAAGGTTTGACCTAAAGTTTCTATAATTAGCCCAACAATTAAAGTACTAAAGAGACCTAAAGCCATGTAACTAAGGCCATCGATTATTGTTCTATTAAAAAATGATTTAACTTTCTCCATTTTTCACACTCCTTAAAGAGATTATACTATAAAAAAGCACTTGTAATTATTTAAAATCAAATAATTACAAGTGCTTTTTTTATTATACTTCTATTACATTAAGGAATTTTTTTAATGCTTCTGTTTTTGGCTGAGTAAATAACGTTTCAGGTTTACCTTCTTCACCAATTAAACCATCATTAATAAATACCATTCTATCTGAAACTTCTCTAGCAAAACGCATTTCATGAGTAACAATAACCATCGTCATACCTTCATTAGCTAAATCCTTTATGACTTTTAACACATCATTTACAAGTTCAGGATCTAATGCTGATGTAGGCTCATCAAAAAGCATTACTTTAGGGTTCATTGCTAGTGCTCTTGCAATTGCAACACGTTGTTGTTGTCCACCAGATAATGCGTGTGGTCTTTGATCTTTTACACTTTCTAATCCTACTTTTTTCAAAAGCTGTAGCGCTTCACTAAGTGCATTTTGTTTACTCATTTTTTTAACTGTTATTAAACCTTCCATTACATTTTCAATAGCAGTCTTATGAGGGAACAAGTTATAACTTTGGAAGACCATTCCAGATTGTTTTCTAACTTTAATTTGAGATTTTTTATTCTCAGCAGTATAAGTTTCGCCATTTACAACAACTGTACCTTCTGAAGGGATTTCTAATGCATTCATCATTCGTAGTAAAGTTGTTTTACCTGATCCAGATCTACCAATTAAAGTGATAACCTCACCTTTATCTACTGAAAGATTAATGCCTTTGATCACTTCTTTGTCATTAAAAGATTTTTTTATATTTTGAAGTTCTATCATGAGCGATACCCTCTTTCAATATATGATTCATAATAAGATTGGATTACGGAAATGATGAAACAAACAACCCAATATAAAATAGCTACTAATAAATAAATAGTTAAAAATTCATAAGTAGTAGAAGCTACTTCTTGTGCTTTTCTAAACATTTCTGCAACCAATATGAATCCTAGTAATGAAGTATCTTTTATTAAACTTAAGAATGTATTACCTAAAGCTGGTACTGATACTCTAATAGCTTGAGGTAAAATAATGCGTTGCACTGTTTGTTTATAATTCATACCGATTGAATAAGCTGCTTCTGTCTGACCTTTAGGAATTGACATAATTCCACCTCTTAATATTTCAGATGCATATGCACCAACATTAAGTGAAAGACCTATTATTGCAGCTATAACCGGTGATAATGTAAGCTGATTATCCGCTTCTCCTGTTGCTAATCTGCCAATTTCGGGAATACCGTAAAAGATAATGAATAATTGAACAATCATAGGCGTTCCTCTTATGATTGATACATAAAAACGGGCAATCCCTTTAAGTACTTTGCTGCTTGAAATACGCATCAAAGCTGTTAATAAAGCCAATATCAATCCTATAACAAAAGTAGCTAAAGTTATAGGAATAGAATATTTAACTAAACCTTCTAACATCGGTAGAAAAGCTTGTTTAGCAGCATTTAAAGCATGAAGTTGTTCATCATTTAGGTTCTGAAACATTATCGCCAAACCATTTCTTACTTATTTTTTCTAATTCACCATTATCTTTTAATGTTTTCAAACCTTTATTGAATTCTTCGATTTTTTTGTCATCTTCTTTTTTACTAAATGTAAATGCTGATTGACTTTGTTCTGCATCGCCTTCAATAGCTTTGATTTTAGCATTTGGTTTTTGTTTTTTATAATCTAAATATGAAACATTATCATTAAATGTACCTTCAACACGGTTAGATTGTAATAAGTCCATAGCTTGATTAAAACCATCTACTTTAGTGATATCTGCTCCTTTAGATTGAGCAAGTTTACCATAATTTGATGTTAATGTTTGAGCTAATTTTTTACCTTTAACATCATCAAATGATTTAATATCTTTGTTCTTCTCATTTACTACTAGTACACCTTTAGAATAAGTGTATGGATCTGAGAATTTATATTTAGCTTTTCTTTCATCATTAATACCTACTTGGTTTGCAATCATATCAAAACGTCCTGCATCAAGTCCTGCAAACATTGAATCCCACTGAGTTTCTTTAAACTCAACTTTATAACCAATTTCTTTTGCTACAGCTTTAGTAACTTCAACATCATAGCCAGTTAATTTATCATTTTTATCATGAAAACTAAATGGCGCGTAAGTACCTTCAGTACCTACAACAATTTTTTTGTCGTCTTTCTTACTGCTACTTTCTTTTGAATCGTCACTATTCCCACATGCAGCTAACACTACTATTAATGCAATAATTAAAAATATACCTTTTTTCATTTATACATCCCTCTATTCTTAGTATCCTAATCGGAATAAACATAGTTTAGACTGAAATCCATGAACTGTCAATTACTAAAATCTGACTTATTTAAATTTTAAATATTCAATCTTTTCTGAACTTAAATCTAATACTAATGTTTCAAGTAATGTCTTTGCACTTAAGTAATCTCTAACATCATAAATTGCTTTACTCGTGTGGATGTACCTTGCACAAACGCCAATTACAGCAGTAGGTATACCAGTTAAAGATTTGTGAATTTCGCCACCATCTGTACCACCTGGTGATTGGAAATATTGATGATCAATTTCTTTATCTTCAACAGTCTCAATTAAATAATCTCGCATTCTTTCAGAAAGAATCATCGTACGATCAAGAATTCTAATTAATACACCCTTACCTAATGCACCTGACAAACCGATGTGACCTTTCATATCATTCGCTGGAGAACAATCTACAACTAAAGCTAAATCAGGTTGAATAAGATTTACACTTGCAGAAGCACCTCTTAATCCAACTTCTTCTTGAACGTTTGCTCCGACGTATAAATCAACATCCAATTCTTTGTCTTTTAGTAACTCTAATAGTTCTAGTCCAACAAGACATCCATATCTATTGTCCCAAGCTTTTGCTAATACTCTATTTTCTGTCAATCTTTCAAAATCAGTACGAGGAACAATCGTATCACCTATGCGAATACCCATTTCTTTTAATTGTTCTAAACTTTCTGCTCCAACATCTAATAACATGTCTTCAATAGCAACGCCTGATTCTTTACCCGTTCTAAAATGTTTAGGTATACTTCCAACTACACCATTATAATATTGACCATCACGAGTTTTTAATTGTAGTGTTTGTGATAACCAAACATCTGATGAAACGCCTCCTAGTGGTGTGAACTTTAACATACCCTCTTTTGTCATTTCAGTAACCATAAATCCGATTTCATCCATGTGAGCTGCTATTAATACTTTAGGAGCATTTTCTTTTTTAGATTTTTTGATACCATATATACTCCCCATATTATCGCCAATTATTTCATCTACAAATGGTTCCATTTTTTCTTTTAAATATTCACGTACTTCACTTTCAAATCCTGGAACGCCATGTAATTCAGTAAGTTCTTTCATTCTAGTCAATGTTTCTTGTCTAATTTGTGTCATTATGATTCTCCCTATTTAAATATTTATCTATCATACATTCTTTGTGTTAAACTAAATTTAAGAAAAAAGGAGGCATGGTCATGCAAAATAATAAGTTACGCTTTGTCATATTAATTTCTTCTATTTTTACAGGATTAGGGGTACTTGCAACTATCATTTACTTTAAGCAGTTCAAGCTCTACAATTGCGAAGAAATACTTAATCAAGTGAAAAAAGAATTTAATAATGTGGAAGCATCTTATATCTTACATATCCCAAAGACCTACCAAAAATTCGGCATTGAAACAAAAGTAGTTCATGGTGGCATTTCTATAAATAAAAATGGCAAACTTATACACTACGAATTTATTGCTGATGCTTTTAATGGCCAAGTCATTGATATTTATGAAATATAATACTATTAAATGAAACATGATGTACATAAAAGTACATCATGTCAGACTGCCGTCAATGTCCTAGACTTTGACGGCAGTTTTTTTGCGCATGCTTTCCGCGGGCATGTTCTCAGCCTGTAGTCTTTGAATCATGCTCTTCCCGCGGGAGTCAGCGCAAAAAATACTAAATATTTAAAAAATATTTTATAATTTTTTAAATTTTATTATTTGATAATGCGGTAAATGACTTTTTAATAGCTTCTAAACCATTTACCAATTTTTCCTCACTGCATGCTAAGTTCATTCTAAAGTGATGACTTTCACTTATTTCAAATGAATTACCAATTCCTGTTGCAATTTTGCCTACAGATTGTAACGCTTTTTGTACTTCACTTTCATTAAATCCACTTTTAGAAAAATCAATCCACGCCAAATAAGTAGAATCTGGCTTGATAAATGTTAGTTGTTCTGGCATTTCACTTTTAATAAAATCATCTAGTATATCCATATTTCTTTCAATATGTTGGTTTAATTGATCAACCCAATCTCCAGCTTGTGTATATGCTACTTTTACAGCTTCAACTGCAAGTGTATTGGCTGCTGCTAAACCGTAATAAGTGGCAAGCTTTCTATTAAATTGTAATGTGAAATATCTATGTTTAGTAATCATGTAACTACTCGCTAAACTCGCTAAATTAAACGTTTTTCCTAATCCAGTTACAACTAAAATTGGAGAATCTAATTTCATTTGATTCGTCATTGAATAAAATCCTTTTTCACTTCTTACAAAGTCCATATGAATTTCATCAGAAACGATAAATACATCATTTTTTTCACAAACTTCTTTCATAAATTCACATTCTTCTTTTGTCCATACTTTACCAGTAGGATTATGAGGGTTACAAAGTACTAGAACCTTCACATCATCTTGAGCCGCCATTTTCTCAAATTGTGCCTTATCTAATTCGTATCCATTTTCTTTCTTGATTAAAGGTGATTCTACTAGACGTCTATTATTTCCTTCAATTAAATTAATAAACGCATTATAAGAAGGAGTGTGTATTAATACGCCTTCATCTTCTTTTGTAAATTCACGAATTACTTCTGTAACAGTAAATAATATACTTGGCACATAATAAATATCATTTTTTTGAACATTTACTGAAAACCTAGTTTTGTACCAATGTTTAATTGCATTTAAGTATTCATCTTGTTTCCAAACTAAATATCCAAAATGGGCTTGGTCTAATTTGTTTTTTAAATGATCAATTATAAAATCAGGTGTTTTAATATCCATATCAGCTATCCAGAAAGGTTCAAGATTTTCGTAATCGTATACTTTACGTTGCCCTTCATAAGCTACCGTGGCAGTTCCTCTTCTATCAATAATTTCATCAAAATTATATTTCAACTAAATCATCCCTTCTAATGTTTTCTTTGATTCCCCTTGTTTCTTCATCAATTCGTACAGCAAAATGATCTGCATCATGATAAAACACAAACCAATAATCATTTTTAATATATTTTTGTAATAAACGTTCTTTTGCATTAATTGAATCCATTGGATAATCATCATAAGCTGTAACCCATAATGGATTTAAATGAGCAATCGTTGGCATTATATCTGCCATATGTACAGCTTTCTCACCATCACTTTCTATTTCGATGACACTATGACCAGCACTATGGCCACCAGTATGATGCATAGTAATTCCCGGTATTATTTCCATGCTTTTAACGAAAGTAACTACTTGATGTTCAATACCTTTATAATTTTCTTCCCAATATGTTGATTTACTTCTAATATTAGGTGATCTTAGCTCGTTCCATTCAATTTGTGATGTATAGATTGTTGCATTTTTAAATACTGATTGACCATCTGGTGTTGTTAGTCCACACGCATGATCAAAATGCATATGTGACATAATAACAATATCTATATCATTAATAGTGATGCCAAATTGATTTAAAGAATTTTCTATATCACTTTCGTAAGTCGTTCCATAATTCCGCTTTTGTTTATCAGTTAATTTACCGTTACCTATCCCTGCATCTATGATAATATTATGTTCTTTACTCTGAACAAATATTGGATGCGTAACAAGAGGTATTTGATTGAGTTCATTAACTGGATATTTTTTTGTCCACAATGCTCTCGGCACAACACCGAACATTGCACCACCATCCATTTGAGTAATACCACCTTGTAATGGACATAATTTAAAATCACCTATATTTAACAAGATTATCCCCTCCAATCATTTATCATTATTTTATCATTAATTGATTTAATGAACATCTTTCAAGATTGGCAAGTTGTTTATGGTATTAAGCGTATTTATTAATTCAGTTGATAAGTGGAAATTGTTCTATTTATCATGTTGGCCACGTCTTGCAATATTCAGACGCTCTATTTATCATGTTTACCTCGTCTTGATAAATTCAACCGCTCTATTTATCATGTTTGCCACGTCTTGATAAATTCAACCGCTCTATTTATCATGTTTGCCTCGTCTTGATAAATTCACGCCTTCTATTTATCATGTTTGCCTCGTCTAGCAATATTCAGCCTCTCTATTTATCATGTTGGACCTGACTTGATAAATTCAGCCGCTCTATTTATCATGTTTGCCTCGTCTTGATAAATTCAACCGCTCTATTTATCATGTTTACCTCGTCTTGATAAATTCAACCGCTCTATTTATCATGTTTGCCTCGTCTTGATAAATTCAAGTGATCTAAGTATCACTATACTTACAATTCTTCGTTATCTAAGTAATACTTTTTGGGATTTTTATCGATAGACTTAAAATATTTTTCTACCACTCTTCTAATCGTTAGACTATTTTCTAACTGACACCACTTTTGAGCTTCATTCAATGTAAAAGGTTCTTTTTTACATATATAAAGTTCTTTCAAGTTATATAAATACAAGTTTTGTCGAGCAATTTTATAAAGACATGCTTCACATACTAAATATTTCTTATTAATTTCTAGTGTAGTTTTGTATAGTCTTTTACAACGTGGACACTTTAGTCCTTTACGTAAATGTTCAATTGGAATTTTATTGACATTATTATATATATGAGAAAAGTCACTATGATTACTTTTAAATATCTTTAATATTCGAGAATTTTCTATTGATTTATTATTTTTAAACATATATTGAAGTTTGTGTAATTCTGTAGGTAATAAAACATTGATGTTATTTGGAATATGCGTTTTTAATGTGAATTTAGGATTTGAAAATACTAGAAAAGATTTTATTTCTCTGTTTATATTGTAGTGGGTTATAACGTGGTTTAATTCATAATGTGCTCTTTTGATTTGTTGAAAAGGGGTGTAAAACATAGTTCCATATTCATTAAGCAACTGTCCTTCATGAATACTGTAATCTCCTGAATAATGTTTAACTTCTAAATGAAATATTGTATCATCAGAAATTACTAAAAAGTCTATTTGAACCCGATTCTTATAATTTAAATTGAGATTATATATGTAGTTAGACTGTTTATACTTATCTAATAATCCTTTGATACAAACCTCTCCTTCTAAACCTCTAATATAATTTTTCGTTTCGTCATCAATTTTTTCTAAAATAATTCTATTCTGTAATGCTAATAAATATTTATGACTGTCCATTGTTGTACCTCCATATTTAATACCATTATTATATTCAACTTACTAAAAGAATAAAAGAAAAAGCTGGGACAAATTAATTTGTCCCAGCTTAATCATTTTATTTAAAGCTAGCTTCCATTCGATAAATTCTAAATCCTCTGCTTGAGAATTTATCTTCGTATTCTGTACGAATATTATCTTCTGGTTCGTCTTCATGTAAATTCAAGTTAATATAATCAAATGACATACCATATTGTGACATGCTTTCTAAACTATACTCAAATAATCCTTGATTATCAGTTTTAAAATGGATTTGACCATCTTTTTTCAAAATGTGTTGATATATATCTAGAAAGGATGAGAATGTTAATCTACGTTTTGCATGACGTGTTTTTGGCCACGGATCAGAAAAATTAAGATATACTCTAGAAACTTCATTTTCTACAAAATACTCAGTTAATAATTTTGCATCTTGATTTATTAACTTGATATTGTCTAATTCCATTTCTTTAACTTTTTCTAATACCCTTACCATAACATTTTTGTCCTTTTCAATTGCAACATAATTGATGTTAGGATTTTGTTTAGCTGTTTCAGTAATAAACCTACCCATTCCAGTACCAACCTCTATATGTATTGGTTGGTCTTTATCAAACCACTCAGCCATTTTATATTGATGGTTTAGATCTACATCTACTAAATTGGGATGATCTTTCAAAAAGTCATCAGCCCAAGGTTTATTTCGCATTCTCATTCAAAGTAGCTCCTTATATAAATACATTTCTTGTCATTACTTCATTCAAGAAGTTTAACCAATCATTCATATCATTATATCGCTTTTTCTCTTCATACCATTCTACCATAGCGATAGCTTGTATTAACGTGTACCATTTCATACGTTTTTTCAAATCATGCGTATCGTTAATACCATATTTGCTCAACCAATCTACCCAGTCATTTTCATCAACATAAGTATATAATATCATGCCAATATCAATAGCAGGATCTGCAATCATCGCACCTTCCCAATCTACAAGAAATAGTTCGTCTTGGTCAGATAATAACCAATTGTTATGATTAACATCTCCATGTATTACAGTATAAAATCTGCTATCTAATGTAGGCATATTATCTTCTAAGTAAAGCAATGCCTTTCTAACAGTCCTATTCGATAATACATGTCTAGATAAAGAACTATTGATTTTCTTAAATAATAGTTCTGGATGCATCGGTTTCATTTCCATACGTTTAAGCATATTTAATAATTGTTTAGAAGAATGTATTTTTTTAAGAAGTTTGGCAACACGGTTAGAATTCATTTCATCTTGGACTAACTCTCTACCATTTTTCCAATGCTGTGCAGTTACAACTTCTCCTGTTTCAATTCTTTTAGTCCAAACTAATTTAGGTACAATACCTTCAGCAGATAATGCTGTTAAAAAAGGACTTGAATTACGTTTTAGGAAGAGCTTGCGGCCATCTTGTTCTGCCATATATGCTTCACCAGATGCTCCACCTGCTGAGTCTAACGTCCATCCTAATTGATAAAAATGTTCCAACCTATCCACCTCACTTTCAGAAAAAGAAAAAGACTCAAGAATGTTCCTTTTCAAGAGTCATATTTTAATCTTAAAAAATTTCGTTTAATTTTTGTAGTTTTAGTGCGCTTCTTTTAAATTTTATTATCTTTTGGTTAAGATTTCAACCTCATAAATGAAAACTTTCGAGTATTTTGAACCTATTAATATACAATAAGTCTAATAAATTCAGTATTCATATGGTTTGGTCTAGATATTAAAATTACACTAAAATATTTTTAAGAATTGGACTCAATATAATTATCAAATGATTTTTGTAGTTGCTTCGTAATTTGACCAACTTTACCATCCCCGATTTTACGATCATTCACTTGTACAACAGGCATAACTTCAACAGACGTACTTGAAACAATGACTTCATCTGCATTGTTTAAGAAGTCTAAATTAAATGCTTCTTCTATAAATGGAATTTCTAAGTCCTGAGCTATTTTTTTAATAACACGTCTCGTAATACCATTTAATATTAAATTATTTGCTGGATGTGTATATATTTTACCGTTTTTAATAGCATACACGTTACTTGAGCTACCTTCTGTTACAGTTTGGTCTCTGTGCATGATTGCTTCTGCAGCATCATTTTGAGTAGCTTTTTCTTTAGCTAGAACGTTACCTAATAAATTCAAACTTTTTATATCACATCTTAACCATCTAATATCATCAACAGTGATTGCTTTAACACCATTTTCTAATTCTTCATATGGTCTGTCATAGCTTTTTGAAAAAGCAGTAAATACTGGTTTTGTACTGGCATCAGGAAATGGGTGATTACGAGGTGCTACACCACGAGTAACTTGAATATATATGCCACCATTTACTACATTATTCTTTGCAGCTAACTCTTTTGTTACATCAATTAGTCCTTCTACAGTATAATCTTCTAAATTTAAACCAATTTCTTTAGCACTTCTAAACAATCTCTCATAGTGTTCATGTGCTGTGAATACTTCGCCGTCATAAATACGTATGTATTCATATATTCCATCTCCAAAATTGTATCCTCTGTCAGAAAAACTTACTTGCCCTTTAGATTCGTCAACAAATTCATCATTTATATAAATATATGTCATTACTCATCATCCTTTACACAGACATTGTATATTGCTTCTAAATAAATTGCAGTTGCATTAAATAATTGTTTTTTTGTAATGTATTCATTTTTTTGATGCATTAAATCTTCTGAGTCTTTAAACATCGCACCAAATGCTACACCTTTATCTAAGTTTCTAGCGTATGTTCCACCACCAATTGTGTATGGCTCAGATTTGTCACCAGTTTGATTTCTATAAGCTGATAATAGCTGCTCTATAAATGGATCGTTCTTATCTACATAGTGTGGTAATTGATGTTTATCCATTTCAATTTCAAAGCCTTTTTCAGTTACTTCTTCAGTAAAACGAGAAATGGATTGATCAAAATTGAAACCTTCTGGATATCTTAAATTAATTCCGAATTGACCACCATCTACATCTGTATAGCTCATAATACCCGTATTAGTTGTAACTTCTCCCATTTCTTCAGTAGCAAATTTCATACCCATTTTCTCACCTTTTGGAGAGTCGACTAAATAGTCATTAGCAAATTTAACGTATGAATTTGCATACTTATCTAAATTCAATTTATTTAAAAATTGGATAAGTAGTAACCCAGCATTTACTCCTAAAGTTGGATCCATACCATGTGCTGCTTTACCATGAACGATTAAATTTAAAAATCCTTCGTCAATTGAAGCTTCACCCTCAATTTCATGCTCACTTAAAAATGATTCAAATATTTGTACAACATTAGTCATTTGTTCTTTAATTAATAATTTTGCTTGAGCAGTGTCTGGAACCATATTAAATCTTTCACCTGAGAAGAAGGCTTTTAATTCTACTTCTGGTTCATCATTATCTTCAACATACCCTGATTGTAGAATGTTAAATGTAACAATACCTTTTTCTCCATGAATAAGTGGGAATTCGGCATCTGGTGCAAAACCTACAGAAGGCATTTCTTCAGTTTCAAAATATCTATCTGTACATTTCCAATCAGACTCTTCGTCTGTGCCCACAATAATATGTATTCTTTTCTTCCAATCAACTTTCATATCTTCTAAAATCTTTACAGCATAATATGCTGCTATAGTTGGACCTTTATCATCTAAAGTGCCACGCGCTATAATAGCATTTTCAGTTTCAACAGGTTCAAATGGATTAAAATCCCATCCAGCTCCAGCTGGTACAACATCAACATGGCAAAGAATACCTAATAAGTCCTCACCTTTACCTGCTTCGATTCTTCCGACTATATTTTCAATATCTACATAAGAGAAGCCATCTCTTTCACCAATTTGATACATATAATTCAACGCTTTTTTAGGACCAGGTCCAACCGGTGCATCATATGAACTGGCAGAATCATCTCTTACGCTTTCGATGCTTAAGAGCCCCTTTAAATCATTAATAATATCTTCTTCATATTCTTTAACTTTATTTTTCCACATCGAAAATCATCTCTTTCTTAACTTGAATAGTTATCTATATAATACATGATATTTTTGTAAATATGAAATAGAAATACTGATAAATTGCTATTTTTTTAGCTAAAAAATTATTTCCTTATACGTACCACTATGGTCATTTATATTTTAAATTTTTTTAAAGAAATTATTTCCCATTTAAAAAGGACAGTCATTTATAAATAATTAAATATATACCGACAAAACTGTCGGTCTCAGACTGTCGACAAACTGTCTTGAATTTATCAAGACAGGTCCAACATGATAAATAGAGAGGCTGAATATTGCAAGACGAGGCTAACATGATAAATAGAGAGGCTGAATATTGCAAGACGAGGCTAACATGATAAATAGACGGGCTGAATATTGCAAGACGAGGCTAACATGATAAATAGAGAGGCTGAATATTGCAAGACGAGGCTAACATGATAAATAGAGAGGCTGAATATTGCAAGACGAGGCTAACATGATAAATAGACGGGCTGAATTTATCAAGACAAGGCAATCATGATAAATAGACGGGCTGAATTTATCAAGACAAGGCAATCATGATAAATAGAGATGCTTATATAACTGTCTTTATAAAAAAAGGGTCTGGTGTCACACCCAGACATCTATTGCCTATAGAATAACAAAAGGCTGAGACAATTAATTTGTCCCAGCCTCTTTAGACCGTCAAACTGACGGTCTAATAGTTATAATTGCTTATTTATTATTTTTTAAGTCTTCTTCTGTAACAACTCTTAAATTACCGTTAGCTGTTCCACCCTCGTCATCAAATTTAGCTTCACTTAAATCTGTTGGTTCTTGATTATCTTTTTTAAGACGATTTTTAGCATTAGAAGCATATCCTTTAGGATTTTCTTTTGCTTTTTGGAATTCATTTTTAGCTTTTACTTTAGCTGATTCTTTGTAAGTTGTTGGATCTTCTTTGTATTTACCATATTCATTTTGAGCTTTACCTTTTAAGTCATTTGCTTTTTGTTTTGCATTTTCTTTGTAATTATCTGGGTCTTCTTTGTATTTACCATATTCGTTTTTTAATTTATCTCTATTTTCTTTTTTAGATAAGACAACTGCTGCTGCAGTTCCTCCTAATACAACTAATGTTCTAAATAATCCTGCTTTTTTAGCCATTTGTATCCACCTCTATTTAATTTAATACTAGTTATAATACCCTTAGTTAAAGTTTATAAACATTTAAATCTATAAATTCAAAAGTTTAAAATCTTCTTCCATCAAATGTCTGTACTCACCAAGTTCTAATAATTCATCGAGTTCTAAGTCAGCAATTTGTATTCGTTTTAAATAAGTAACTTCACAACCTATTGATTGAAACATTCTTTTAACTTGATGGAATTTACCTTCATATATGGTAACAAATGCTTTAGAACTTTCATCATTCTCAATAATTTCTAATTCACTTGGTGAAGATGTAAAGTCTCCTAAATCAATACCTTTTTTAAATATTTCTGTTGCATTCTCACTAATATATCCATCTACTTCGACATAATATTTTTTAGGAACTTTGTGTTTTGGGCTCATTAATTGATGTGAGAATTTGCCATCGTTAGTTAATAATAACAATCCTTCAGTATCTTTATCTAATCTGCCTACAGGGAATAAATCTAAATGCATATATTCTGGAACAATATCAATTACCGTTTCGTGCTCATCATCCTCAGTTGCTGATATATAACCTGCTGGTTTATTCATCATTAAATAAACAACTGGCTCATATTCAATAGGAATATCATCAAAAGTTATAACATCTTCTTCTGGATTGATATGCATTTCAGGCTTTTTAACAATTTCTTCATTCACACTTACTAAATTTTTCTTAAGAAATTTTTTCACTTCTTTTCGAGTTCCTATACCTGCATTTGCTAAAAATTTATCTAATCTCATCATTTACACCCACTTAATTTTACGTCTGATTTTAGAAGTAATATCCCCTAAAAATTCGTCTGCTAAACGAGAGCGCATTGTTAAATAACCATATACAATAACACCAACAATACCACCTACAATTAATACGATTAATGCACCTAATTTAGATGATGGATCTATAAAGAGTGAAACAATGAAATAGCTTAATTCCACTAATAACACCATTACAATTGTATAGAACGTAATTCTTAATGTTTGATAAATCGTTATATTAAATTTAAAGTCTGCATATTTCCAAAGGACTACACAGTTTAATATTACTGCAACAAGCAAAGCAATTGCAGTACCTAATACTGCCCCTAATGTATGGAATACCATTATTAATGGCAAGTTGATAATAGCTTTTATAATTAATGAAGCAATAACTATCCATACTGTTAAAGCTTGTTTATCGATTCCTTGTAACATTGAAGCTGTAACTGATAATAATGCGATTAAAATACTAACTGGCGCGTACCAGAATAATATTTCAGTTCCCATTGGACTATAGCTATAAAACACGTTATATAATGGTTGAGCAAGCACCATAATCCCTAATGATGCAGGTACTGTTAAATAAAGTAATACGCCTAATGACTTTCTTATTTGATGATGCATAGCATCAATTCTACCTGAATTATATGTGTTTGTTATAAAAGGCACTAAACTTACCGCAAACCCAGCAGCTAATGAAGTTGGGATCATAACAATTTTATTTGTAGTCATACTTAACATAGTAAAATAAATATCATGTAATTCACTGTTTACACCAGCCATTGCTAAACCAGTATTATGTGTGAACTGATCAATTAAATTAATAATTGGGAAGCATAAACTTACAATTACAAACGGTATACTATATTTAATGATTTCTTTGTAAATTTTGAAATAAGAAACATCAATATCACTTATATCTTGTTCAACTTCAGCTTTAATTAAATGTCTTCTTTTCACCCAATAATAAAGCAATGTTAACAATGCAGTAACAGCACCTATTCCAGCTGCAAACGTAGCAACTTGGTTGGCCATTAAAACAGATCCGTTCATCACATTTAATACGAGGTAACTTCCTCCTAAAATAAAAGCGATACGTGCAACTTGTTCTGTAACTTCAGAAACAGCAGTTGGTCCCATAGAATTAAAACCTTGAAAAATACCTCTCCAAGTGGCCAACAATGGTATAAATAATACTACAAAACTGATCGTTCTAATAACAGTTGTAATGTCATCTATTTGCCATCCGCCTTCTAAATCACCATTATTTGCTAGTGTTAATTGAGCAATTGTCGGTGATAAGAAGTATAAAAGTAGAAAACCAATAACTCCTGAAATGGACATAACTATAAAACTAGATTGATATAGTTTTCTACTCACTTTATAAGCACCAAGTGCATTATATTTGGATACATATTTTGCTGCTGCAAGTGGAACACCAGCAGTTGCGATTGTTATCATGATTGTGTATGGTTGATAAGCATATGTAAATGGTGCAAGATTTTTTTCATCGCCAATAATAGCATAAAAAGGTATTAAATAAAGTATACCTATGACTTTCGTTATTAAAATACTAGCAGTAAGAAGGAAGGTTCCCCTTACTAGCGCTTTACTTTCTGACATAATTTCATCCCTATCTAATTTACTTTTAAATTTAATAATAACAGGTTTATTTCTATTCTACTACTTTTTTTAAGACTCATTATTCGTTAAAATATTATTACATATACTTATGGAGGTTACTTATGTATCATACAATAATAATTGGCGCTGGACCTAGTGGTTTAATGGCTGCATATAGTGCAAGTGCTAAAGGCAACAGCGTTTTATTAATCGAAAAGAAAAAAGGATTAGGACGTAAACTTCGTATATCAGGTGGCGGTAGATGTAACGTGACTAACCGTTTACCTTATGAAGAAATTATAAAAAACATTCCTGGTAATGGAAAGTTTTTATATAGTCCTTTTTCTACTTTTGATAACGAATCTATCATTAACTTCTTTGAATCTCGAGAAGTAAATCTCAAAGAAGAAGACCATGGTCGAATGTTCCCCGTTTCTAATCGCGCCCAAGATGTTGTTGAAGCTCTTGTAAATTCCATAAAAGAAAATGGTGTCGAAATACGTCAAGAGACAACAGTTTCATCAATAGAAAGTGAAAATCAACAAATTTCTGGTGTTACATTACAAGATGGAACTTTCATCCCTTCACGTACTGTTATTATAGCATCAGGAGGATGTAGCGTCCCACACACTGGTTCTACTGGTGATGGTTACAAATTTGCTAAAAACCTTGGACATTCAATAACTGAACTCTTCCCTACAGAAGTTCCTATTAAATCTAGCGAGCCTTTTATTAAAAATAAAACACTGCAAGGATTAAGTTTACAAAATGTCGGTCTTTCCGTTTTAAAGAAAAATGACAAACCTAGAATAACACATCAAATGGATATGTTGTTTACTCACTTTGGTGTTTCAGGACCAGCTGCTTTAAGATGTAGCCAGTTCGTTTATAAAGAACAAAAATCACAAAAGAAAAATGAAGTTAAAATGTCTATCGATGCATTTCCAGAAATAAAAGCACATGAATTAGAACAACAAATTGTAAAAAAATTAAAAGATGAGCCAAACAAAGCGATAAAAAATGCATTAAAAGGACTCGTCCAAGAAAGATATTTACACTTTATTTTAGAACAGTCAAGTATTGATATAGATGTAACTTATCATCATTTATCACAACAAGCCATTAGAACTTTTGTTCAAAACCTTAAATCCTTTACTTTTACAGTTAATGGAACATTGCCTATCGACAAAGCATTTGTAACTGGTGGTGGCATAAACATTAAAGAAATTGAACCTAATACAATGCAATCTAAGTTATGTCCTGGTTTATTTTTCTCAGGAGAAGTTTTGGATATTCATGGTTATACAGGTGGATATAATATTACAAGTGCATTAGTTACAGGTTATGTAGCTGGATATAACGCATCAATTTATGAATAATTAATTATAATAAAAATGGAGTGGGACAATTAATCTGTCCCACTCCATTTATTATATTTAAACTCTTTTATTTTCTAAACCGTCGTCGCCCCACTCATTCATGCCGCCTTCAATATTAACTGCATCAATGTCGTGGTCATTCAAGTATTCTACTACTTTAGCGCTTCTGACACCACCAGCACATACAATATAATATGTTTGGTCTTTATCGAAGTGTTTTAATTCATTTGATATTTCACCCATTGGAATATGTTTAGCTCCTGGAATCATACCTAATGCTACTTCGTCGTCTTCTCTTACATCAATAATGTTTATTGGATTACTTGATGTAATTTTTTCTGCTAATTCTGTTACTGTAATTTCTTTCATAACTAGAACACTCCTATATGATTTAATTTGCAACGATATTAACTAATTTTCGAGGTACTGCAATCACTTTACGTATTGTTTTACCTTCTATAGCTTCTTTTATTTTATCATTTTCTAAAGCTACTGTTTCCATTTCTTCCTTAGTTAAATCTTTAGATATTTTCATTTTATCTTTTAACTTACCATTTACTTGTACTACAATTTCCACTTCATTATCGACTAATAAAGATGCATCAAATGTTGGCCATTCTTCATAGGTTACTGTTTCAGTATGATCTAGTTTTTGCCATAATTCTTCAGATATGTGTGGTGCGATTGGTGATAACATTTTTACAAATCCTTCAATATATGATTTGTTGATATGATCTTGTTTATAACATTCATTAATAAATACCATCATTTGGCTAATAGCAGTATTAAAGTTTAATGTGTCAAAGTCTTCTGTGACTTTCTTAACAGTTTGATTATAAACTTTATCTAATGCTGAAGTAGGTTCTTCTACGACCTTACTCGTTATGTTCCCTTCTTCAGAAACAAGTAAACGCCAAATTCTGTCTAGGAAACGACGAGAACCATCTAATCCATTTTCACTCCAAGCAATTGCTGCATCAAGTGGACCCATAAACATTTCATATAAACGCAATGTATCTGCACCATGAGATAGAACAATATCATCAGGATTTACAACGTTCCCTTTTGATTTACTCATTTTTTCATTACCTTCACCAAGTATCATACCTTGATTGTATAACTTTTGGAATGGTTCTTTCGTTGGTACTACCCCAATATCATAAAGCACTTTATGCCAGAATCTTGAATATAATAGATGAAGAACTGCATGTTCTACCCCACCAATATATAAATCTACTGGCAGCCAATGTTTCAATTTCTCTGGATCAGCAAGTTGTGAATCATTATGAGGATCGATATATCTTAAATAATACCAACAACTACCAGCCCATTGTGGCATAGTGTTTGTTTCACGGCGACCTTTCATACCCGTTTTAGGATCTACTACATTAATAAATTCATCAATGTTTGCAAGTGGCGACTCACCTGTACCTGATGGCTTAACTTGATTTGTTTCAGGTAGAATTAATGGTAGCTCTTCTTCTGGAACTGTTGTCATCGTACCATCTTCCCAATGTATTACAGGAATAGGCTCTCCCCAATAACGTTGTCTACTAAATAACCAGTCTCTCAATTTATAGCTTACTTTTTTCTGACCGATGCCTTTTTCTTCTAACATTTCAATTGCTTTCGGAACCGCTTCCTCTTGTGTTAAACCATTTAACACATCAGAATCAATCATTTTACCATTTTCATTATAAACAGTAATGATGTCTAAATTGAATTTTTCAGCGAACTCATTATCTCTCTCATCATGAGCAGGGACAGCCATTACAGCACCAGTACCGTAACTAATTAATACATAATCTGCAATCCAAATTGGCATTTTCTTACCAGTGAATGGATTAGTAGTAAACGCTCCTGTAAATACACCACTTTTATCTTTTGCTAAATCCGTTCTCTCTAAATCAGATTTACGAGATGCACTTAGTTTATAGGCTTCTACTGCTTCTTTTTCGTCTTCTGAGGTAATTTGATCCACTAATGGATGTTCTGGAGATAGTACCGCAAATGTTGCACCATAAATTGTATCAGGTCTAGTAGTGAATACATCAAATGATAAGTCTGTATTATCAATGTTAAAAGTTAATTCTGCACCTTCAGATCTACCAATCCAATTTCTTTGCATTTCTTTAATTGATTCTGGCCAATCCACGTCTTCTAAATCTTCTAACAGACGATCAGCATATTCTGTGATTTTTAATACCCATTGTCTCATAGGTTTACGTACTACAGGGTGTCCTCCACGCTCAGAAACACCATCAACTATTTCTTCATTAGAAAGTACAGTTCCTAAAGCTGGACACCAGTTAACTGCTACTTCGTCCACATAAGCTAAACCTTTGTTATATAATTGAATGAAAATCCACTGTGTCCATTTATAATATTCAGGATCAGTCGTGTTTACTTCTCTATCCCAATCGTATGAGAAGCCTAATTCTTGAATTTGACGTTTAAATGTTGCAATATTTTTAGCTGTAAATTCTTTAGGATCATTACCTGTATCAATAGCATATTGTTCTGCTGGTAATCCGAATGCATCCCAGCCCATAGGATGAAGCACGTTATAACCTTGCATTCTTTTATACCTTGAAACTATATCAGTAGCTGTATAACCTTCTGGATGACCTACATGTAATCCAGCACCAGATGGATAAGGAAACATATCTAATGCATAGAACTTTTTCTGACCAACATTATCGTCAGCTTTAAAAGTTTTATTCTCTTCCCAAAAATTTTGCCATTTCTTTTCAATTTCTTGATGATTATAATTCATTTATTTGCTCCTCCTATAAAATAAAAAAAGCCATCCCAACCATAATAACAGTTGGGACGACTTGGATAATTATGCCGCGGTACCACCCAGAATTCACTAAAAAGTGCACTTCATTTATATGGTTTAAGATTGCTTTTAATAAATAATTAACAGTTCATAAGTTCACTTAATGGATATCATCAGTTCACAGCACCACTGACTCTCTAAAGATTCACATTAAAGCTACTACGCCTTATATACACCCTAATATTATGCAATTTCTTTATATATTGCAAGTTTTATTTAAAATTATGTCGAATCTTGTTTCGATATTCCTCTATCATAAATGTATAAGAAGTAATAACCAATTAGAATAAGCAATATCATACTATAGAACATCACTTTCATATCAAATACATCGACTAAAACACCACCAACAACTGGCCCAAATGCTTTACCCACTGTTGAAGATGCGTTAACAATGCCTTGATAAGCACCCATTCTACCTTTTGGAGCTAATTGATTTGCTATAGCTGGAACTGCAGGCCATACAAACATTTCACCAAACGTTAGTATAACCATACCTACTATAAACATTGTAAATTGCTCTGCAACACTCGTAACTAAGTAACTTATAATAAAAATAGTCAGCCCAATAAACATTTGCAATTTTATTTTTTCTTTAAATCTATTTATGAAAGGTGCAATTAGAGGTTGACCAGCTAAGATTAACACGCCATTAATTGTCCATAACAAACTATACTGTTTTAAAGATATACCTACTGTTTGTGTATATGTTGCGATAGTTGTCTGCCATTGAACGTATCCAATCCAACATAAGCTGAACATTGTACATAATAATAAAAGAGCCGTGAATTTACTTTTGTCTTTTACTTGCGCGACACTCGCAATACCTTCATCATTTTTTAAATGAACTTCTAAATCAATATTGTAATATTTTAACGCAATAAGTATGAATACAACATATAATAATAAATTTGCCATAAATATATAACTAAAGCTAAAATCAGCTACAAACCCGCCAGCAGCTGCCCCTATTGAAACACCTAAGTTTTGTGCTAGATAAATAGCATTAAATGTTGTACGACCACCATTTGGCCAACTTGCAGCGGCCATAGCATAAATGGCTGGAACAATAATACCACCACCGAAGCCTAATATTACTAACCAAAATGGATACCATGGCCAATCATTTAAAAAATTCAAACCTACTAAACTTAATATATTTAATAAAGAGGCAAAAATAATAGAGCGAAATCCGCCAATTTTATCAAATAAACTCCCACCTAATAAATTCCCGATAACACTACCAAATGCATTAATCATTAATACGACTCCAGCAGTACTTAAACTCTTCCCTAATTCTTCATTCATATAGATTGTATTAAGCGGCCATAAAAAGCTGGATCCTGTAATATTAATAGCCATACCAATAATTAACATTTTTACAATTTTAGGCATTTTCAAAGATTTCACCCTCCCTCTCTAATTTTGTCAATTTGAATAGTCTAAACCTTTTTCTGCAAAAGTTCAATATTATATGTTAAAATGCTTTAGATAAGTTTGTAGAACAGGATGTGAAATAAAATGACAGAACAATTCCGTTTTGCGTTTGATAATAAGAGATATCATACATGGAATTATCATTTAAGAAATAAATTTGGAGAAAAAATATTTAAAATTGCAATAGATGGTGGATTTGATTGCCCAAACCGTGATGGCACTGTAGCGCACGGTGGTTGTACTTTCTGTTCAGCTGCTGGTAGTGGTGATTTCGCTGGCAATAGAGCAGAACCAATACATGTACAATTTAAAGAAATAAAAGACAAAATGCATGAAAAATGGTCTGAAGGAAAATACATAGCCTATTTTCAAGCTTTTACCAATACACATGCACCAGTTGAAGTTTTAAGAGAAAAATATGAAGCTGCCCTAGCAGAAGAAAATGTAGTTGGTCTTTCTATCGCTACAAGACCAGATTGCTTACCAGACGATGTTGTTGAATATTTAGCAGAACTAAATGAAAGAACCTATTTATGGGTTGAGCTAGGCTTACAAACCGTACATCAAGAAACATCTGATTTAATTAATAGAGCTCACGATATGAAGTGTTACTACGAAGGTATTGCTAAGCTTAGAAAGCACAATATTAACATTTGTACGCACATCATTAATGGTTTACCTGGTGAAGATTACGATATGATGATGGAAACAGCTAAAGAAGTTGCTCAGATGGATGTTCAAGGTATCAAAATTCATTTACTACATCTATTAAAAGGAACACCAATGGTAAAGCAATACGAAAAAGGTATGCTTGAGTTTATGACTCAAGATAACTATACTCAACTTGTTTGTGATCAATTAGAAATTTTACCGGAAGAAATGATTATTCATCGTATAACTGGAGATGGACCTATTGACTTAATGGTTGGACCTATGTGGAGTGTTAATAAATGGGAAGTATTAAATGCTATCGATAAAGAATTAAAAGATCGTGGAACTATGCAAGGATCTAAATTTGTAAAGACGGAGCATATTAAATCATGATAGTTGATGGTATCCTTCCTTTTGCTAGAAAATTAATATCTTCTCATATCACAGAGAATAGTATCGTAGTAGATGCTACTTGTGGTAATGGTAACGACACGTTATTCCTCGCAAATCAAGTTACGAATGGTGAAGTCTATGCATTCGATATACAAGAAAATGCAATAAATAGTACAAAAGAAAAAACTAAATCATTTAATCATATTAATTATTACCAAACAGGACATGAAAATGCCGCTTTTATTATAAAAGAATACAATAAAAATATAGACGCAACCATTTTCAATTTAGGCTATTTACCTAAAGGAGACAAGAATATTACAACAAACCCTTCAACTACAATACAAGCAATTGAAAGCCTTTTTGAAATTACTAACAAAAATGGCATTATTGTATTAGTTGTTTATCCAGGTCACCCAGAAGGTCAAATTGAATCAAATGAAGTGTTAGCATATGTAAGTAATATAGATCAAAAAACAGCTCACGTACTTCATTATCAATTTATTAATCAAAAAAATAACCCACCTTATATAGTTGCTATCGAAAAAAGATAAGTATTGAAACTAAAAAAGCAAACCTGAATTTTCAGGTTTGCTTTTTTATATGTTACATGTATTCACTATTGATTCAAATTGCTTTTCAAAATGATCTTTTCTTTTCTTTATTTCTTCACAAGCAAAGTCTACAATCGCTGCTTTTTTCTCAGCAAAATCTTCATTCACTTCAACAATTACAGTTCTTTCGTCATTTTCAGGACGAACTTTTTTAATCCAACCTTTTTTAACTAAATTATTATAAAGCCTTGTTCTCTTATAAGGCTTTATGTCAATATAATCATCTAATTCTTTAAGACTCATAGAACCATTATTCCATAACATGATAAGTGTAAGAAATTCTTCTTTTTCAATTTCAAACTTTTCTTCAATTTTATAAAATATTATATTAATATTTTTTTGTATATCATCTAAAAGGATTAAGTCACTCACATTATTTTCTTTTTCTGCCATAAAATCAACCTCCAACGTTCTCTATATCTACAATATACCCATTTTAGAGGCGTTTAAGCTCATTTTGTAATAATTTTTATAGCGATCACTCTTCTTCATCAATTAATAAACCAACATAATGGATGCGATTATTCATAAATGAAATAAGATATTTCATTACATTTTCACGCTCTGGCTCATTATGCACTTCATGAAATAAACCATGCCAAGCTTTAAAATAAAGTTCATTTGTATTGATTGTCTTAGCAACTGTTCTAATTGAATCTGTATCAACTATTTCATCTTCTGTACCTAACATAATGAGTGTTGGAATTGGCGAAATGTGATGAATGTTCTCCATTGTACTTTTCATCGTTTCTAGAATAGTCTTATACCAATGATAACTTACTTTATTTAACATTAAAGCATCTTTATTTGTATCATCAATAACCTCTTTGTTACGTGTTAAACTTTCTATTTTAATACCTGTATCAAATTTCGCATCTTTAGCGACTGTACCGAAACTGGAAGCTAAAAAGTTTCTTCTAGTAGATATATTTTGCTGGAAAGCAACTAACGGTGAAATCAGCAGTACACCTTCTACTTTAAGATCTACTTTTTCTAACAAGTTAAGTAAAATCAGTCCGCCTAAACCTACACCAAGTGTAAACACAGGTAAATGATATTCTTCTGCAATCGTTAACCATTCTAGAACTTGTTCATGATATTCTTCAAAATTATCAACATGGCCTCTATGTACTCGCGAAGTTTGGCCTTGCCCTCTTAGGTCTCCCATAATAACATGGTAGCCTTCTCTACGTAGCTTAGTAATTACGTATGCATATCTTCCTGTATGTTCAAGCATATTATGTACAATTACAACAATACCTTTAGCTTCTTTTTCTGTTTCCCATTTCCACATAATATATTACTCCTTTTACCTTTATAGCTACATTTTTGTTAAACTTAGTATAACAAATTTTTTTAAAAGAATGGAGAATCTTTAATGATTAAGTCTTTTAATAGCAAAACCCCAATTATAGACCCAAGTTGTTATATAGCTGAAAATGCTACACTAATTGGCGACATAAAAATTGGTGAGAATAGTTCAGTATGGTTCAATTCTGTCATTAGAGGAGATGTCGCACCGACGATTATAGGAAAAGGTGTCAATATACAAGATTTATGTTGCTTACATCAAAGCCCAGATCAACCACTCATACTAGAAGATAATGTGACAGTTGGTCATAAAGTTACTTTACATTCTAGTATCATACGTAAAAATGCTTTGATTGGAATGGACTCCACAATATTAGATGGCGCTGAAATTGGAGAATACGCATTTATCGGTGCTGGATCTCTCGTACCACCAGGCAAAAAAATACCACCCCACACTTTAGCGTTCGGACGACCAGCTAAAGTGGTACGAGAATTAACAGAAGATGATTACAATGAGTTAAAAAGGATTAACGAATCATATATAAATAAAGCTAAGCTATATAAAGAAGAATAAAATGAAAACAGCATAGGGCAGAAATAATTTTAAAAAATATGAGATAAGATATAGATTAATTAGATAGTAAATCTAAGAGTTTAGCCAAGTTGTAGATTAAGTCGGAAGTTAATCTAAGAGATTGGCCAAGTTGTAGATTAATTCATAAGTTAATCTAAGAGTTCGGCAAAGTTGTAGATTAATTAGATAGTTAATCTACAACACCCTCATAATCAACACCGAACAATAAAAGGATGGGACAATTAATTTGCCCCATCCTTTTTTCTATTTTAAGCTATTTTAAATTTACTATGCATTATTGGTAATTTTACGATAATATATGCAATTAAAATTTCATAGAACATAGAGAAGAATTTTTCAAAGAAGAATAAAATATTTTGTGAAATTATTGTTCCAAATCCTTGTCCACCAAATTGATAATTAACAAGTAAGAAATTATCAATAATATTCAATGCAATGATTGTGATAAATACTGTCCATGATTTTTTAGTGATCATAGCAATCAATATTGCAATAATACCTATAACTATAGGTTCAAAAATAAATAATTGTACGAAGCTGTCTAATGGTTTCCCGAAAATATAAAATGCCATATCCCTAAACATAGCGATAACTCCTTTATAGTCATTTCTAATAATATAATTATATCACGCTCATACCTACATTATTATTAAGATACTTTAAAGATTTATCGCTTTTCTTAACATTAAATTAACATTGAAATCCTTTAAAAATTTACACTCACTTAGTAATTACTTCATATATAGATGTTATATTGAAAATGTAATCAACGACACTATTTAAAGGAGCATGATAAAATGCATTTCTTTAAAAAAATAATGATAGCAATACTTTTATTTACGTTTCTCCCACATGCAATGAGCATAGCTGCAGAGCCTATTTCACCTTCTTATACTGAGTTAAATAAGTAATCACTAAACTCCTATAAATGGAGTTCTTTTTTTATCCCCTATTAATAACTTGATGAATTTCTAAATATATCGTTTTTGAATGCACTTTTATTGAGTTTTGTTTATACATATTTCCATTCAAAATACATTTTAAATTTGAACAATCTTTTTAACTATACGGAAATTTTCTTAAAAGTCCGAAATTTCGTTTAATGACGTTCTTTTTTGTGTCAGAGTTCATTAATTGTATAATTTTACATTATATTCAAAATGTAAACGCTTAACTATTTTATTGTTTCCATGATAAAATGTATGAAAGTAATATATTTAATTAAGGAGGACTTGCTATGCCTGTCGTAAAAGATTTTTTTATTGCGTTATCTAACAATAAGTTCATGAATGAATCAGCTAAGAAAATGGGTCCTGCACTAGGTGCAAACAAGGTAGTAGCGGGCGTTGATATTGATTCAACAATCGATACAGTTGAAAGATTAAACATGAAGGGAATATCATGTACGTTAGATAATTTAGGGGAATTCGTAACATCTCGCCAAGAAGCATTACAAGCGCAACAAAACATTGTTGAAATTATAAGAAGAAATTATAATGCAAACATCGAAGCACATGTTTCAATTAAACTAACACAATTAGGTATTAATATAGATAGAGAGTTTGCATATCAAAATACGAGAGAAATTTTATTAAAAGCTCATGAATACGGTAATACTTTCGTTAACATCGACGCTGAAAAATATGAAGATTTAGTCGGGATCACTGAAATAGTCGATAGACTTAAAGGTGAATTTAAAAATGTTGGTACTGTTATCCAAGCTTATTTATACGACGCAATGAATATTATGGAAAAATACTCAGATGTAAGATTACGTTTAGTAAAAGGTGCATATAAGGAAGGTCCACATATAGCTTACCAAACTAAAGAAGAAATCGATCAAAACTATATTAAGTTAATTGAGAAAAGATTGCTTACTTCAAAAGCTTTTACATCAATTGCAACACATGATCATCACATAATTAATCATGTAAAACAATTTGTAAAAGACAATAATATTGATAATAATGCATATGAGTTTCAAATGTTATATGGTTTCAGAACAGAC
Organism: Mammaliicoccus fleurettii; assembly: GCF_002018435.1. Taxonomy (NCBI): domain Bacteria; kingdom Bacillati; phylum Bacillota; class Bacilli; order Caryophanales; family Staphylococcaceae; genus Mammaliicoccus; species Mammaliicoccus fleurettii. Next base: position 52,317 of record NZ_MWJM01000008.1, read on the forward strand.
TATGCATATCAAATAGCAAGCGAAGGCTATAACTTCTGTATGTACGTTCCATTTGGGGAAGACTGGTTCGGTTACTTTATGAGACGTTTAGCCGAAAGACCACAAAATATTAACTTAATGCTATTAGATATCTTTAATAAGAAAAATAAAGGAAAGATTGCGTTTGGTGCAAGTGTCATAACTGGTATCTCTATTTTAACATTAGGTGTTATTTCTTTATTAAAGAAAAAGTAATAAAAAAGCGAGGCTGAGACAAATTAATTGTCTCAGCCTCTAATTATTATATTTGGCTTTCAATATTTTTAAGTAAATTGGCCATTTCAATAGCAGCTAATGCAGCATCTCCACCTTTATTACCTGCTTTAGTTCCAGCTCTTTCTATTGCTTGTTCAATTGTTTCTGTTGTTACTATACCAAAGATAACTGGCACTTCTGTTTCATCATTTACTTTAGATACACCTTTTGCTACTTCATTACATACATAATCATAATGTGTAGTAGCGCCTCTAATGACACATCCTAATGTTACTACTGCATCGTAATTTCCTGATTTAGCTAATTTTTTAGCAACTAATGGAATTTCATATGCACCTGGAACATAAGCTACATGAATATTATCTTCTTCTACATTATGGCGAACCAATGTATCTTTAGCTCCATCTAATAAACGACCTGTAATAAAATCGTTAAATCTACTTACTACAATTGCTACTTTTAATTCTGATCCGTTCATTTTACCTTCAAAGTTCATTTTTATTTGCCCCATTCTTTTTATAATAAATGACCCATTTGGTCTTTTTTTGTATTTAAATATGATTCATTCGTTGTATTTGGCTGTATAACTACTGGTATTCTATTTGTAATTCTAATACCTAACTCTTCTAATTGATTAAATTTATCTGGATTATTGCTTATGAGTTGTATTTCTTCTATATTAAAGTACTTCAGAATTTGACTTGCTTCAGTATAGTCTCTTAAATCCGCTTCAAAGCCTAATGCTTTATTTGCAGAAATTGTATCATATCCTTTTTCGATCAATTCATATGCTTTAAGTTTATTGATTAAGCCTATGCCTCGACCTTCTTGAGGAAGATATAAAATCATACCACCGTGCTCTTGTATATATTTCATAGAGTATTCTAGTTGTTCTCCACAATCACATCTAGCACTATGGAAAATATCACCAGTGACACATTCAGAATGTATACGAACGTTCATTCCATTTTCAATATTGCCCGAACAAATAGCTAAGTATTCTTTTTGATCTAATTTAGATGTAAAACCATACATATCAAATTCACCAAATAATGTAGGTAATTGAATTTTTGATTCAAATTTTATAATTTGATCATTTCTTTTTCTATATTGAACAAGTTCATCTATCGTAATCATTTTTAATTGATGTTTAAGTTTGAACTGATATAAATCTTCTCTCTTAGCCATCGTTCCATCGTCTTTCATAATTTCACAAATAGCACCAGCAGGTTTAGCACCTGACAATCTAGCTAAATCAACACAAGCTTCAGTATGCCCTACTCTTTCAAGAACACCATTTTCTTGAGCAATTAATGGGAATACATGTCCTGGTTTTACAAAAGCACTCGGAGAAGTCTCTTCTATTAGACCTTTTATAGTATCCGTTCTTTCAAAAGCACTAATGCCTGTTGTTGATGACACATGGTCAACACTTACAGTAAAAGCTGTCTTAAACTTATCACCAGTTTCAGTCATTAAATTTAAATCTAGCTGTTCTGCTATTTCACGGCTAACTGGTGCACATATTAGACCTCTAGCATGAGTTGCCATAAAATTTATCGTTTCTGGTGTTAAATATTCAGATATTGCAATAAGGTCACCCTCATTTTCTCTATCTTCATCATCTACAACTATAATGGGTTTACCAAGTTTTAATTCTTCAATAGCTTCTTCTACTTTATCAAACATTATGATGCCTCCTAAAATCCTAGATTTAGTAACTTCTCTTGCGATAAATTCGAGTTATTTTGATGAGTAATTTTTTGAACATATTTAAATAATAAGTCCGTTTCTATATGTACCTCATCACCTTGTTTCTTGTTAACAAAAATAGTACGCTCTCTAGTCTCAGGTATTAAATGAATTTCAAACTTATGCTGATACAATTTAAAAATTGTTAAACTTATACCGTCTACCGTAATTGAACCTTTATCAATCATTTGACTTAATAATTGCGCATCAGCTGATATTTCAATTATCCATTCATCTTTTCTTTTAGAAATATGCTTTATAATACCTTTTCCATCTACATGACCACTTACGAAATGACCACCAAACCTTCCATTAGCTAACATCGCTCTTTCAAGATTTACTTTGTCATTTGTTTTTAAGTGTTCTAAATATGTGACATTGATTGTACCTGTAATAACTTCTACTTTAAAAATAGATGTCTGCTTTTCAGTAACAGTTAAACAAACACCATTTATCGCTACCGAATCACCAAGAGATAAATCATCAGTTATTTCAGGAGCCTCAATTGTTAAAGTCTTAACTCCACTTTGAGTGCTTGTATTCTTAATTACACCAACTGTTTCAATAATTCCTGTGAACATCTTGTCACTTCTTTCTTAAAATTATTTTAAGATCTCCACCAATGATTTCTGTTGATATAATTTTAAATAACTTACTATTGGATAAAGGATAAACATCATTGGTTTGATAATATTGATATTTTCCTTGACCACCAATCATTTTCGGGGCTTGATAAATAATTAATTGGTCTACTAAATCTTGTTCTATAAATTTACTTACTAATGTCGGACCTGCTTCTACCATGATTTGAGCATAACCTGCTTCATAAAGTTGATATAGAACATTTTTTAAATTTGATCCTTCTTTATTTACTATTTCGATGTTTTGATTTTCATTTACTTTGAAATGGTTAGAATCTGACATAACAATTACAGGATTGTTTTCATCCTTAAAAATCTTTAGTTCTTCATTAAAATCAGATTGTTGAGTTAAAATAATTCGTTTAGGGTCTTTTAATTCTTCGCTTCTAGTTGTTAACAATGGATCATCTTCACGCACTGTCATACCACCCGTAATAATGGCATCATGCTGACTTCTTAAGTTCAACACATCTTGTTTCACTTCTTTAGATGTAATCCATTTACTTTCTTTGGCATCAGTTGCAACTTTTCCATCCATACTTGTAGAAATTTTTAACGTTACAAATGGTAGTTTAGTGTTTTGTTGTTGAAAAAAACTATTATATAAAGCTTGAGCTCTTTCAGAAGGCTCATGCGATACTTCAATTCCAGCTTCTTGTAACATTTCATGTCCACTATTTTTTAAAGATTGGTCTTTCACCGCATATACAACTGATTTAATGCCACTATCTATAATAGCTTTAGAGCATGGCGGTGTTAGCCCATAATGAGAACATGGTTCTAACGAAACGTAAATAGTAGCATCTTCTGCTTGAGTACCTGCCATCTTTAAAGCTTGAATTTCCGCATGAGACTCACCTTTTTTTAAATGTGCACCGAATCCGATAATTCTATTATTCTTAACGATTACAGCACCAACTGAAGGGTTTGTCCCAGTCTGACCTTGTAAACGGTCTGCTAAATCAATAGCAAATTCTAAATATTGATTCATTTAAGTTCCTCCTAAAATTAAAAAAACCACCAGAAAATTGAATTTTCGGTGGTTGGGAGTAAAAAATGTATCAAGAAATAAGCCTTTATTATTAAAGACATTAACATTTTAATATAACGAAATAAGCGTATAGAATACGCTGTCGTCTATTCTTTCTCCCATCCAGACTCTAACTGTCGGCTTCAGAATCACACTGAATCAGCCATAAACAAAAACTCATTTATGGGTCGCGGGCTTTATACCGCCGGTTGGGAATTTCACCCTGCCCCGAAAGAATATATTATTAAATTATATGCATCAGTAATCACTGATGTAGCCATTTTATACTATAATACTAAGAATTACAAATTAATATTCTTATAGATTTACTTCTTTTTGGATTGAACCTTTTTAGCTTTTTTTCTTTCTTCTAGTTCAATATACAAGTCTTTTACAGCTCGAACGGATTGATCAACTAATAATGAAACACCATTTACATCAAAATTCACACCAGTTGTTAATTGACCAATCACTTTTAAATTAGGCATTGTTCCAAACTTAGGACTAATAACTTCATTTGTATATGGAAGTACAAGAATACCTCCGAATGGATGAGCTGCTATGATTTGTTTGTTTTCTAGCCCTTTTATAAAATGTTCATCTTCAGTCAACTCAGATAAGTGTTTTTTAGGTCCTGTAGCATTAATTACATAATGATAACTGTCTTCATTTTCTACATTTTTATATTTTATTCTAAATTTACCGTAATATTTTCGTACATTTTCTAATCCTTCTTTAACGATAATATCACCGTTCTCAATCCAGTCAATTAACTGCTTTGCAGACGATTGTGGCATAGGATTAGCATTGCGTTTAAAGTGATGACCATATTTATCTAAAAATGCTTTCTTATCATCGATAGTCATAGCGTTCCAAAGTGGAATCATATGATGTTTAACTTCTTCAATAAAAGATTGAAAATGTCCAACTTCATCCTCATGTCTTAAGTCATATTTCATGTTATATACATTATCTTTTTTGAATCGATATAACATTTTCTGTAGGTTAATATTTTGATATTCACATTCTTTTTTAAATAATTTTTCTACATCTTTTAAAGGCACTACACCTTTATGTGATTTTTTGAATTTTTCAATTGCTTTATCATTTATATATTTCAAATCAATTTCATGTCTTATCCCTCTCACACTAGGAATTTGCGCATTTCTTGATGTTACAACTAAAGGCAAACGCTCATGATTTTCCATGACATATCTAATAACATCTACAGAACTTAGCCCAGTACCTATAATTGCTATATCATCATTTTGTTTCACATTACGTAAAGCTCGAGTAGTAGGATAAGGTGATTCAATATAACCTGATAATCCCGATAATTGATAAGGATCTTTATAAGGTAGCATACCAATTGTTAAAAATACATAATCATATTTTTGACAGACTGCTTCATCATCTTCTATATAGCAAACATCTATTTTATATTGTCCACGTTCATCTTTAATCTCTTCAACATAACAACTATCAACTTTATGCTTATGAACAAAAATATTATCATGTTTTTGTAGCAATTTATTTAAAATGGATTTCATATAATGACCAAATACTAATCTTGGTAAATATTTTGCTTTACCATAATCAAATTCGTCATTTTTCTTATACCATTTTTTAAAATCTTTCTCGTTTTGTGGATCTAGTGACATTTGATTAGCTGGTAAATTAATCAATAATCTATCACTATCATTTTGAAATGGTTTCCCCATTCCCATATCTTCAGCATTATCAAAAATATCTACCGTAATATTTTTGAATTTTTTATGCTTAGATAATTGATTAAGTGTACTGACGCCTGCTGTACCCATACCTATAATTGCAACTTTCAAATTAAACGCCTCCGTTTTTAATTTTGCATGATATGCAAAAATTTAGCATACTTTTAAAATCTATACTTTATCCCCATATTTTCTCTTTATATAAATTTATCATAATATGATTCTCAATTTGTCGCTTTCATTTAAATATTCCTTTTTTCTAATTCAGATAAACATAGAATTCATACTATCAGTACCTTTTATAAATATGCAACATATATGTTATAATTATGAATGTTAATATTTTGAATTTTGATAAAGGAGAAGTGTTATGTTATCTATAGAAGACTTAACTAAAGTTTATCGTGGCGGTAAAAAAGCAGTAGACAGTATCAATATGGAAATTGAAACTGGTGAATTTATAGCATTTATCGGTACTAGTGGTAGCGGGAAAACTACTGCATTAAGAATGATCAATCGTATGATAGAACCTACAAGTGGAACTATCATGTTAAATGGAAAAGATTTAAGCAAGATGAATCCAGTGAATTTGAGAAGGAATATTGGTTACGTAATCCAACAAATCGGATTAATGCCACATATGACAATACGTGAAAATATTGTTTTAGTTCCAAAATTACTTAAATGGACGAAGGAAGATAAAGAGAAAAAAGCTAAAGAACTTATTGAACTTGTCGACTTACCTGAGTCTTATTTAGATTTATACCCATCTCAATTATCTGGTGGACAACAACAACGTATTGGTGTTGTAAGAGCCTTAGCAGCTGATCAAGATATCATCTTAATGGATGAACCTTTCGGGGCATTAGACCCAATTACAAGAGATACACTTCAAGACCTAGTTAAAACATTACAACAAAAACTAGGAAAAACGATTATATTTGTAACACATGATATGGATGAAGCAATTAAATTAGCTGATAGAATTTGTATTATGTCTCAAGGTGAAATCATCCAATTTGATACACCGAACAATATATTAAAAAATCCAGCTAACGACTTTGTTCGTGAATTTATCGGACAAAACAGATTAATACAAGACAGACCTAACTTAAGAGTTGTAGATGACGCTATGAAGAGCCCAATTACTATAACTTCTGAAAAAACAATCGACGAAGCTGTAATTTTAATGAGAGATAGACGTGTCGATACTTTATTTGTTACTAATGATAAAGGAAAGCTTGTTGGTTATATAGATATAGAAGATATAAACGAAGGACATCGTAAAGGTGCAGATATTATTGATATTATGCATCGAGATATTTATACCGTAAAAACTGGTACAATGCTTCAAGATTCAGTACGTACTATATTAAAACGAAATGTTAGATTAATCCCTGTCGTAGATCATCAATATTACATAAAAGGTGTTATAACAAGAGCGAGTTTAGTTGATATCGTTTACGATTCAATTTGGGGATTATCTGAAGAAGAAGCACAAAAAAGTGATATAAAATAAGGAGTGAATAATAGTGATTGAATTTTTACAAGTTAATGGGAATGAACTTATCCAAAAAACACTAGAACACTTCTATATTTCATTATCTGCTCTATTATTAGCTATGCTAGTAGCTATACCTCTAGGCATATTGTTAACAAGAACAAAAACAATTGCCAAAGTTGTATTGTCTATAGCCAGTGTTCTTCAAACAGTCCCTTCATTAGCAGTATTAGCTTTAATGATACCTTTCTTAGGTGTTGGTAAACTTCCTGCAATTCTTGCGCTTTTCATTTATATTTTATTACCTATTTTAAATAATACGTTTATAGGTATTAAAAACGTAGATAAAAATGTAAAAGCAGCAGGTTCAAGTATGGGTATGACTAGATTCCAAGAAATGTTTATGGTCGAATTACCATTAGCAATATCAGTCATAATGAGTGGCGTTCGATTATCTAGCGTTTATGCAATAAGCTGGGCAACATTAGCTAGTTTCATTGGTGCTGGTGGTTTAGGTGACTTTATATTTAATGGTTTAAACTTGTATCAACCAGATTTAATAATTGGTGGTGCGATAAGTGTTACATTAATCGCACTTATTATGGACTTTGTATTATCCAAAATAGAAAATTGGGTAACACCAAAAGGATTAAAAGTTTCAAGATAAGGAGGAAATTGAAACATGCATAGATATTTTAAATTGTTATTGCCGATCATGGCTTTATCTATCATTTTATCTGGATGTTCCCTACCCTTTCTTGGAGCTTCAGGTGATAAAAACTCAGTAAAAATTGGTATGCAAAACACAAGTGAATCTCAAATAATGGGACATATGGATAAACTTATGATTGAACATGAAGCAAAAAAAGATAACGTAGACGAAAAAAATATTCAGCTCATTAATAACTTAGGTTCATCTACAGTTACATTTAACGCACAGAATAATGGTGATGTTAATATTTCGAGTGCAAGATATACTGGTACTGACTTAACTGGCGCTTTAGGTAAAGACCCTATTACAGATCCAAAAAAAGCTTTGAAAGTAGTACGAGATGCATTTGATAAAGATTACAACCAAAAATGGTATGGTTCTTACGGGTTTGAAAATACTTATGCCATGATGGTTACAAAAGAAACAGCAAAGAAGTATAATCTAAAAAAAGTTTCAGATATGAAAAAAGTTGCAAACAAACTAGAAGCTGGTGTTGACTCATCTTGGATGAAACGACCAGGTGATGGTTATCCAGCATTTAAAGAAAAATACGGTTTCGACTTCAAAAAAACAAGACCAATGCAAATTGGTTTAGTGTATGATGCACTAAATACAGGTAAAATGGATGTCGTATTAGGTTATACAACAGATGGACGTATAGCTAGTTATGATTTAGTTGTACTTGAAGATGATTTACAATTTTTCCCACCTTATGATGCAAGTCCTTTGGTTTCAAAATCTTTATTAAAAGAAAAACCATATGTTGACCGTGCAATGAACAAATTAAAAGGAAAAATATCTACAGAACAAATGCAAAAATTAAACTACGAAGCAGACAACAATCTTAAAGAACCTGCTGTTGTTGCAGAAGAGTTTCTAGAAAAGAACAATTATTTTGATGATAAAAAGGATGGTGAGTAATAATGGCTGAAGGAAATGTATGGTCACAATTAGTAGATTATTATGCAACAAATGGCGGATATATATTTCAACTATTTCTAGATCATTTACTCATTTCTGTTTATGGTGTGCTATTTGCGGTTATAGTAGGTATACCAATTGGAATTTTTATTGCTAGATATTCCAAATTGTCAGGTTTCATTATTTCCATAGCTAACATCATTCAAACTATGCCAGCACTTGCACTTCTAGCAATTTTAATGCTTGTTATGGGACTTGGTGCTAACACTGTTGTTATGACAGTCTTCTTATATGCCCTGCTTCCAATTATTAAAAATACTTATACAGGTATTAAAAATGTAGATTCAGGTATTAAAGATGCAGGTAAAGGAATGGGAATGACTTCTAAACAAATTTTGACAATGGTTGAACTTCCACTCTCATTATCAGTAATGATTGGTGGAATTAGAATTGCATTCGTTATCGCAATTGGTGTTACAGCAATTGGTTCGTTTATTGGATCATCAACACTTGGTGATATCATAATCAGAGGAACTAATGCTACTGATGGTACTTCACTTATTCTTGCAGGTGCAATACCAACTGCTTTATTAGCTGTACTAAGTGATTTATTATTAGGTTATATCGAGAAAAGACTAGATCCAACTAAGAGAAAGCAAAAAGGACCACAACCTCAAACACTTTCGGAGTGATAAAAAATGAAATTTTTATTTAAAGTAATTACTGCTACAATTGTTATTTTCATACTTTCACCTAAGAAAAAACTTAAATAAATTTATTAATAGCAAAAGTAATTATATAAATCTTTGCTATTAATATTTGGTTAATGTTAATATTGTTTAAAATATAAAGGAGGAATTAGTATGAAATTCAGAGTATTAGGTAGTTTATTTTTATCTTCATCATTAATATTAGCGGCTTGTGGTAATGGATCTGATAGTTCAGATTCTGATACTAAATCAGAGAAAAAAGAAGAGAAAAAAAGTTCAAGTCAAGTTGTTAAAGACTTACAAAGCAATGCTAAAGACGTAAAAAGTTATCACACAGATAATGAAATTAAAGTATCTGCTAAAGACCAAGAAAGTCAAACTGTTAAAGTCGGCATGGATGTTGATGAAAAAGAAACAGCTAAATTAGCAATGGATCAAGCTGGTCAAAAAATGACAATTTACGTTCAAGGTAAAAAAATGATCGCAAAAGTTGATGACCAATGGGTAGACCTATCTTCTCAAGTAGAAGACATGAATATAGATAGCTCATTAGAACAACTTAATTATGAAAAATACGCTAAAACATTAAATTCCTTCAAAGATTCTAAAGCTAAAAAAGTTGACGATGGCTATGAACTTACATATGACATCAAAAACAAAGAAGATTTTACTAAGCTAGCAAATGCTTCAGGTAACAAAGACCAACTTAAACAATTCGAATCTGAAGTTGATAAAGTATCTGGTAAAGCAGTATTGAAAGTTAATAAAGATAACGAAATTGATTCATATAAATTAGATGCAAAATTAACTAAAGATGACGAAACAGCAAATATGGAAACAAACGTCACTTATGACAAAATAAATGAAGTTAAAGAAATTAAAATTCCAGATGAAGCTAAAGACGCTAAGAAAATAGAAGATTTACAAGGCGGTTCTTCAAGCTCGTCATCATCAAGTAGTTCAAACCAAGCTTCATAAGTTAATTTGATATAGTAAAAAGACCAACAAAGTTCAGACTTTGTTGGTCTTTTTTACTTCTCTAGAACTGCTTTTAACGAACCCCTTATCAGCAATTTTACATGGAACTGCTTTTAACGTACCCCTTATCAGCAATTTTACTTAGAATTGCTTTTAACGCACCTCTTATCAGCAATTTTACTTAGAATTGCTTTTAACGAACCTCTTATAAGCTTAACCGCCGAAAGAATGCGTATTTAAATAGATATTTCCAACGATTTGGTACGTGCGGACGCCTGAGGGAATAGTATGGGTGAGAGACTACAGACTCGAGCCATACCCCTAGGCAAGCATGTACGTACAAAATCGTAAGATTGTATAAAAATAGATTATTAGTAACGATTTTGTAGTGCGGACGCCTGAGGGAATAGTATGGGTGAGAGACTACAGGCTCGAGTCATACCTCTAGGCAAGCATGCACATACAAAATCGTAATATAAAAAATAAGCATATCACTGTAAAACTGAAACGATCAGTTAAGTGATATACTTATTTATTTTGAGTTAGGATTTATCTCCTAAGCACGCTTTATTTATTTTTTTGTTCTTCTTGTTTATCTAGCTTTTCGTCTAATGATTTTACTGACAAGGATTTGTCTGTATCTTTGTATTTATATACAATATAATACTTTCCTTCTGTCTTAAGTTCTTCATAAAAATCTGATATGATACGCGCATTACTTTGTGCCCATTTTATATCTGTTGCATATTGATGTACACCTGGTTTTTTAGGATTCCATCTCATGCTATATAATGTATTCTGGTCTGGATTGGATAAATAATGGTCATGAATGAACTTAGCTCCACCTGAAATAGCTTTTTGCGGAGTATCCCAATCTCGTTTTTTAGCATACCTTGCACCAGTACCTATTGGATCATTATCTAATGCACCTACACCATAAAAATTATAATATTTTTTGCCATCAGATTTTTCTTTAGACTTCGTGACTTTACCTTTATCTGTAAGTAATACACCATTCGCTAATTCACTGTGATGATTCCCAGTTTCTAAAATAGCATGAGATATTAAATACACTTCGTTCACATGCTCTTTTTTAGCTGCTTTTAGAAATTCAGTTGTATACTTTTCAAGTACTTCTTGTTCTCTTAGCATATGATGGATTCTTTTTTCTTCAATACCTTGATATTCAGATAAATTCAAGAATTGGTAAACTTGCTTTTCATCATTTAGTATTTCTTCAACATTCATTACTTCATGAATTTCACTTCTCGAAGCATTTTTCCAATTGCCTGACTCTGTTGCTACTTGCATTTTAGTATCATTTTTATATTGTTTATTTACTGCTTTACTTAAAGTTAATGGTACTTCTACATTATCTTCTTGTTTATCTACTTCATAAAACTTCAAATGATCTGAAATCAAATAATAAAACAGGCCAACAATAATTGATAAGACTAATAATAATACAACTACATTTTTAATTGTTTCTAGCCTGGCATTTTTCATCGTTTCACCTCAAAAATTTGTATACCTATACTTAATCATAATCTATTACCTAATTTTTACAATTTAAAAAAGTTCACTCTCTATATTCTATAGGATTAGACTATAATATTCAAAAATAAATATGTTACATTTTAATTACTATTATATTTCAAAAAAAAAAAGCAAACATTCTATGAAAGTATGTTTGCTTATTTATAAGGTGTGTAATCCATAAATATAAATGACATTGCTGCTGATCTATTTTTATAGTTGTAATGACTAAGATTAATTGTTCCCTCTTCTTCGCCGTTTCTATAATTCATAAATCTATTCACGTTATTAATCATAACAAAATCAGCATTATCTCTTATATTATTCAATTCATTATTTCGTGCAAAAAAATGTTCTAAATTTAGATGTTCGTAATCCATATGATGAGCCTCCTAATCTTTGCCCCCAATAAAACATATGTCCATATATATCCAAATATACACGTTTATAAGGTAATTGTAAATCTTTTAAATCTTTATTTCTCACCTATTTTTTTAATGAATTCTTCACTTTAATGTGCATTTTTTATGATATTAATTATATCTTTTTCAACTATTGCTAATTTACTTTAATTATTTCACTAATTACAAATTTTAAAGCTATTTTATTTTAATTTACAATACTTTTATCCGGAAATAAATCTGTGTGCATGCCCACTGCAAAGGACAACATGGAAGATTATAACTTTAACTCTTATTACTTAAAATACGAAAAAATGATTCATCATTTACTACACCGTTACAATATAAAATATTGCTATGATGATTATTTCCAACTCTTGCTTATAAAGCTATGGGATTTATTAAAAACGTTTGATAAATCAAAAACAAATACGATGGATAAATATATCTATACTAAATTAAAGTTCTATTTAATTGATTGTATAAGAAAAAACAGCAAAGAAATGAACCGCTTCATACCTACTTCTCATGATATTATGTTAGATCAAAGTTTTGTTGAACATTATAATTGTGAAATGTATAGCATGCTTGAAATTTTATCACCAGAGGAACTATTGTGGTTTAAACTAACGTTACAAGGATTTTCAACTCAAGAGATTGCAATTCATTTCAATAAAAGTGAATCGACAATCAAGTATTATAGAAAGAACGCTAGAAATAAGTTGAAATGTCATTTTTTATTTTAGGTACAATGATATGTCATCACAATACAATCAATAACTTTCCATTATTAGTATTATCACTAATAGAGGTGACTTAACAATGATGAATATCAACCCAAATATGACAGTCATTCAACACTCAAAAAATCCTAAATATAAATACCAAATCGAATATATAGATCATTCAATTTTAAATACGAATCTTTCTATTCATTTACTTTTAAACGATGCATTAAAAATTGAGGGTGCGAATATGAAATCAAGAGAACAATATGCAAAACATATACTCAAAATTTCAAAACTCATCCCTGTTATGATTTATGCATCTCAAGATTTTGTTCTTTTTCCAACGAGCGCTAAAAATCATATTAATTATATGATGATAAATAGTAAGCATATTACTAATATTGAAGCGTACAAATGTTATACAAGACTCTTATTTAATAATGACACCTCAAAAATTATAAAGCATGATTTTCATACCATAACTAAGAAAATGGGAGAATCATTACGGCTCATACAATATCAAAAACATCACATATTCAAGCAATAAATTTATATACAAAAAACAGCCAGATAATGAATGTTTCATTGTCTGGCTGCTTTTTATTGTTCGTTATGTGTTAGTTTACTGCTTACACCTGATAACAATGCTTGATATGCACTGTTAAAGAAAGTAAGTAACACTTCATCTCTTCTTATGATGCTTTGTAAATCTTCTTCATATATTAAGAAGCTACCATCTTTACCATTATATTCTGCATAAGAAGGCTCTACTTGTTTTAAGTTAATTTTATCTTGCTTAAATGGATTAATCTTTATAATATAATAAGGAGATTCTCTATATTTATCTCCAAAATAATAGCATAAAGAAACTGTATAATCTTGATTACCTTCTATATAAAATATAGACGTGATATCAAATTTATCCCAAAACAACCCTGTTTTAACATCTTTAATATTTCTTGAATGTAAAAATTGGTAATGGTCATACTGAGCTTGTTGCATAAGTCTTAATGCATGATATGCTGTTTTAGGATTAAATACGCGTTCTTTATCATCCTGATCCAATGTTTTTTCATAAGGAATATTATATGGTTTCGTATTAATTTTAATATTTATTCCGTTGTCAGACAGTGTATCAAATACAAAATCGTAATATTCTTTAATAGTTTGTCCAGATTCTAAAATAATAGATTCTTCTTTTCCATCTATTATAATGATTAATAGCTGATCTAATAAGTCTAAATTGATTTCAAACTCATGCCCATCTTTTTTTAATACGCTTGTAGATAACCCTACTTGATTAACGGTTAACATCACGTGTTTATATAACGGTTCAGGTTCTTTTACAGCTAAACAACATTTCCCCATTATTTGTGCTATATACCTAATCGTAGCACGTGTATCACGCCATTCATCAAAATATAACAAGCTCATCTACGACACCCCCTAGTTAATCTACATTAAATCTTTAAACCTTCTAGCTATAAGTAAACGCCTTGTAAAATAAGCATTAACCCATTTAATTCCTTTGTATCCAATGAAAAATAAAATGATACCAATTACAAGATATAGTAATTGCAAAGTCAGTGCAGTACTTATTGGTTTAGTAAAGTATAAAGTAAATGTCCCTAACACTAACAATGCAGCAGTAATGAGAATACCTGCCATAAGTACGTTGCCAAATAGCAATCCACCTAAAGTGAATACTTTATAAAAGCTACTTGGTGGTGATGCTTTTTCTATTATTTCATCTTCTACAAAATGATTTACAAACTTACTAGGTTTACCATACTTTTCAAGTAAACGTTCTTCTCCATTAACATTTAACTTTTCTTTAGCTATATTTTTTTCTTTTTTATTTATAAACCATAATTTTTTATAAACAATGGATTTGTATTGTTCATTATTCATTGTACACCTCTAAAAAGTCATTAATATTATAATTATAACATTAAATAAAGTAAGCGTTGTTAAATTTTTAGAAATCAGACTATGAAGGGAATTATATAATGTTTACATTTGAAGTGAATCAAATTCATAATGAGGATATATATATTTATAATTATGAGCATTTATCAATAATTTACGTAACAGATGGAGAAATTCAAGTGTTCTATCACTCATTAAACAAAATATCTCATTTTAAAAAAGGTTTTTGTTGTATCGTACCTTTTGATGAATATAGTTATATCAATGCTTTATCTGGTTCTGTAATTATTCTCACATTAAATTATTTTCTGATTTTAACGTTGGCAAATAATATTTACCCTCGTTTATTATCAATAGATTATTCTAAACTATCTCATTTAAAAAATGACGCTACAACAAAAAAACATCTACACCTTTTAGCTCAACACTCACCATTTAATGCCTCAAGTTTAAACACTCAAATTTCATTTAGTATTATTACGATATTAAATATTTTGTCAAAAAGTATAAATGAAGTTATGGATTTAACAGAACAAAAATTAAAACCTAAAAATATTCATTGTTGCTATCACAAAGACTCTATGATTGTTAGACTATTTGAGGCTTCAGTTGAATTACTTAATAATCCACAAAAATCAATTGCACATATCGCAATTGATTATGGTTTCTGTGATCAAGCTCATTTTACAAAATTATTTAAAAAGCATCGAAATATGACACCTCATACATTTAGACAACAGTATGCTTTCTATAAATAGAGGTCTATAATTTCTTTTGCTTCTATATCTTTATTTAATATCTTTAAATCATCAAAATTCAAATCTTCTGTTATTTCATGTGTAATGACAATCACATCCATACCAGCATCAATAGCCGCTTGTGCCCCATTTGTTGTATCTTCAATTGCTAAGCATTTATTTGGTTTAACTTGAAGATCATGTGCTGCTTGAATATATAGTTCTGGATTTGGTTTTACAAATGCAACATCTTCACGCCCTTTTACAACATCAATATATTCATCTAATTCTAACCTTAAAACGTTTGGCATAATATGTTCTTTATAACTACTTGTTGCTATCCCCATTTTCAAATGGTTTTTATGTCCATATTCAATCAAGTCTTTAACAACTGGTTTCATAGATAGTGATTTTGTTCCTTCATAATGATCTTTAAACATTTCTTCTAAAGCTAACTCAGAACCTAGTGCATTTAGGATTTTATTATCTAATTCTTTAGAAACAGAACCTATAGAACTTTTGTATTCTTCTAAACTTATTGGTTCGTTATTTTTATTAATAATATGTTTATTTAAAGTGTTAAATAAGTTTATTTCTGTATCTATAATTGTGCCGTCAAAATCAAATATAATTGCTTCGTACATATTCTTCACTCCGTTCTAAAAAATAAAGAGGCTGAGACGATTAAATTGTCCAGCCTTTTATAATAATTATAATTCTTCTGATTTAAGTGTCAATTCTAAACGATCGATAATATTTTCTAATTGGATTAGACTAAGCGCTTTATCTTTCGCTATTTGCTCTCTATTTGAAGCAAGAAATTGCACTATGACTTGTAATGGAATTATTGCAGCCTCTTGAGTTCCATCATTATCAATTATAAACAAACCATCTGATTTGCTTAAGTTTAGTTCGTTTTGTTTTTCTGTGGGTAAATCATTTTTAAAATATACTGCACCATGTGGGAAAACTTTATGTTTTCTCTCTTCTAAACTTGTTACAGCTTCATGGAAATTTTCTTGATTCAAACCATTATAGAATTGTTTAATTATTTGTTTACGATCTTTTTTATCGTTGTATAATTTTAAATTACTTAACATACTCACTCACCTCATCCTGTTTCATCAATTTTAACATTTTATACTGAATTTTTTGAGTATTTTAATATTACATTTTCAAGTCATTTATTACATATTTATCCTATTTTCACCAAAGGTTCATAATTAACTTATATATCTTATTGTAATTCAATATAAAAAATTATACCTTTAAATTGTTACATTATTAATTTGAAATTGAGGTTTAAATTATGCATAAAATTTTTAGTCCTATAAGAAGATTACATTTTTACGCTGCTTTCTTTATTACACCATTATTATTAACACTCTCTCTTACAGGTATTGGTTATTTATTTTATACAAATGTAGAAAATAATATTTACCAAGATGAGTTCTTTTCAGATAGTCATACTAAAGGACATCAATCATTAGATGATGCTATACAAGAGATAAGAGATGTATACAAAGGCTATGAAATACAAAAAATAAGTATTATGGACGAGCCATATAATAATAGAGTAACTATTGGAAATGAAGATGGTGAATCAAGATACATATTCTTAGATGAACATAACCAAAGAGTTGCTAATCAAAATGCAAAATTTACATATTCTAATGTGTTAAGAGAAACACATAGTTCACTTATGGTTGGAGGAAGTTTTGTAAATTACTTAGTAGAGTTAGCAGCATGTTGGACAATATTCATGATTATATCCGGCGTGTATTTAACTTTTAAATCTAACGTATTGAAAAAAACAAAAAAGAAAACTTCATTTCTATTTAATAGACGAATACATGCCATAATAGGATTGATTATAGCTATTCCTATTTTTATCATCGTCTTAACAGGATTACCTTGGTCAGCATTTATGGGGAAACAGATAAATCAGTTTGCTGAAGAACATCCTAAATTAGGTTATTCAGCATTAAAAGCTACGCCACCTGAATCTGAAGATAATGAACTACCTTGGGCAACAAGAAATAAAGAAAAACCATCATCAAAAAAAGATCCACATGCAGATCATCATGGAGCAACTAGCAGTGTAATAGGAGCAGAAGGACAGCAAAGTCTTGAAAGTATTATATCACAAGCTGAAAATGCTAAAGTAAAAAAACCATTTTCAATCGTGTATCCAGCAGATGATAAAGGTGTGTTTACAGTTTCTAAAAGCAGTAATACTGGAGTGACTGGTTTAGACGTTGCACCTAAAGAAGAAACAACAGCATACTTCGATCAATACTCTGGAAAACGCTTAGGTCAAGTAGACTACGAAGATTATGGAATCGTCGGCAAATGGTTTAGCTTTGGTATACCATTACATGAAGGACATTTATTTGGTACTGCTAATAAAATTATTAATTTAATAGTATGTCTAACATTTATTGCAGGAATTATATTTGGATTCCTGACATGGATGAAACGAAAAAATGCCAGCTCATTCAGTGCACCACCACAATTGAAAGGCAGCATACCATATGGTCTAATAGCGTTTTTAATAGTTTTAGGAATCATAATGCCTTTATTTGGAGCGTCACTAATAGTCGTCGGTATTGTTGAATACTTTATCTGGAAAAAGCAAAAGAAAATTTCTCAAAAATAAGAAATTAAATATAGAAAAATGCCTACAAAGCTCAAACTTTGTAGGCATTCATTTTATGGATTTAAAAATCATCATTAAATGAAGATTAGTTTTAGTTATTACTTTCATCATAATCACTACATACCGCTTCTAACAAATTTTTCAAATCATTATCGTCCATATCATCTGGAACACGTACTTTAATTAAATGATTTTGATCTGTTATCACATGAAAATAATGATGATCATTTTCAAAGCCTTTACCTAGTATTTGCATGAATAACATCCCCTTTAGATATTTTCAATACCAATACTTTTATATTATCATACTTATTTATATTAAAATGAAATTAAATTACAAATATATTATTTTACAAATTTGGTTCAGCATGTACATATGAAGAATAAACACCTGCTTCACGCAATTGATTTTCGACTAAATCACATATATCATGGGCTTCATCGAGTGTTAAATTTTTATCTACAACGATTGTTACATCTAAAAATACACTATTCCCATGATATCTTCCTTTTATGGATGGAATACCAATTACACCTGGGATATCTTCAATTTCTTCTATATAATTATTTAAATCTTGTTCATGAAAGCCGTCGCTTAACGTAAAAATAGATTCTTTGAATATTGTAAAACCTGTATAAACAATAATGGCTCCTAGTATAACTGCTAAAATTACATCGACTATTGGAAATCCAAATTGAGTAAATATTAGCCCTATTCCTGTTCCAATACTGACTATTGCATCTGATAAATTATCTTTAGCAGCAGAATTTAATGAAGTACTTTTTGTTTTTTTAGATAATTTTGAGTTAAACAAATATACGCAAAACATAATAACACCACTCAACATACTTACCCAAATTGTTAATGTACTTGGCTCACTATAATCACCCTGTATTATTTTAGGGATATTAGTAGATATAACTTCAATACCTACGAACATGATGATGAATGATACGATTAACGTTGTAATGTTTTCAGTTTTCATATGTCCATAAGGATGGTTTTTATCTGCAGGCTTGATTGAAATTTTCAAACCTATAATAACTGCAACTGAAACAAAAATATCTGTTAAATTATTTAAACTATCCGCTCTTAATGCTGATGAATTATAAGTTGTACCTACAAAGTATTTTAAAATTGATAAAATTATATAAGTTACTAAACTTATATATGCCCCTCTTTGTGCAATTCTCAAATTGTTAGCCATATTCAACACTCCATTTTTTCACTGAAGTTTGATTATATAACAAAATTTAATACAAAGTAATGAATTAGTTATAGTAAAATAATATAAATTATTTTGCTTATTTATGTTTTAGGTATACCTATTTTAAAAAATCAAAAATAAAAAAACAAGCCACTAAAAGTGACTTGCTTTTAAATCTCTTGATTAAAGAATGCTTAATCCACTTTCTTTAATATCTTTAGCGAATCCTTTTACAGTATCCACTGATAATTCATTAACATCTCTACCAATGTTTGGTACTTTTGCTACTACGTCTTTTGGACAAGTGATGATATCTACACCGATTTCATCAGCTTGGACTACATTGAATAATTCTCTACAACTAGCCCATAGCAATTTAACGCCTTCTTTACTGTGACAAACTTTTTCTGATTCTTTCATTAACGGTAATGGATCTACACCTGTGTCTGCAATTCTACCAGCAAATACTGATACGTACGTTTCAACACCTGGTTTAATTACATCTACTATTTCTTTTACTTGCTCTATTGTATAAACAGCTGTTACGTTTACTTTTACGTTATTTTCAGAAAGCTGTTTAATGAGTGGAATCATTGATTCACCTTGAGTATTTACAACTGGGATTTTAACGAATACATTTTCACCATATTGTTTTAATATTTCAGCTTCTTTAGCCATTGTTTCTATATCATCTGCAAATACTTCAAATGATATTGAAGCATCTGGAATTGCTTTAACTACTTCTTCAGCAAATGTTTTATAATCTGTAACGCCAGCTTTTTTCATTAAACTAGGATTAGTTGTAAAACCGTCTACTTCTTTATTCTTATACGCTTGCTTCATTTCCTCGATGTCTGCACCATCTGCAAATACCTCTACTTTAAGATTACTCATGAAATTCATTCCTTTCTAACTTATGTGAATTTATCGTACCACATTTTGCAATCGCTTACTAAGTTATTTGATTTAAATAACATTTCTTGAGTTATTATAAATGTTTTTTAAGTCGTTTTATGTCATAATTAGCATAAATATAAATTTAAAAATAATTGTAAGTAATATAAAACCAATTACTTAGGTGGTGTATTTTGATGGCTGAGAACTTAGAAACTATTAAACACTTCAAGCTATATACAACTGGATCCTTTTTAGGTGACGAAGCAGTCATCAATAGTAGTAATAAAAGTCTAGTTGAACGGTACTATATCTTCTCATATTATTTAGAGATAAATGATTTTAAAATATTAATAAATACTGGCTTTTCTGAACATGTTAAACCAAGTACAGACTTAAAAACTTTAAAGCTTTTTCATAGACAAGACTACAAAATATTCGAAACCTTGCCTAGTCAATTATTAAAGGATCATGTGCACCCTGATGAAATAGATTATTGCATAATTACTAACTTTGCTAGCCACCATATTGGCTATTTAAATGCTTTTAAAAATGCTACTATCATTACTTCAAACGAAGCTTACCATGACTTCATTACTCAACAAGTATCTAATAATAATCTTCAATTAAGTTTTCACGTAATGCCTGATGATTTTAAAGAACGCATTGAATTTATAGAAGACTTTGTACAGACTGAACATCCTATTTTAGGCAAAGGTTATAAAGTATTTAATCAAGATGCAATTGTTAGTTACAATCTACCAGGTGCAATGCCAGGACAGTTCGGATTAATGCTGGAGTTTTCAAATTTAATTATTTTTATGTGTAGTGATGCTGCTTGGTGTCGCTCAAATATTGAAAAAAATGTTTTACCAACTAAAAGATTATTGCGTAATGCTTATAACGGTGAACTTTTCATTGAAACTCACTCTAAGTTAATAGATTTAAAAAAAGAGATGGAGCCACCGTTTTTCATTATCCCTAGTCACTGTAAAAAGATGGATGATTTTCAAGAAGTAATGCAATTATTAGATGCAATAAAATAACTTGTATGTTAATATTGACGATTATATGGAATTTTTGGAGGGCATCATGGATAAAGCTAAACGCTATTTTTATATATCAGTTGTACTCATAATTATAAGCTTATTTTTAAGTGCGCAGAATCCACTTATTGAAACAATGTTTGGATCCTTAGTTTCACTTGTGTTAATAAGTAGTATTTTAAACGGTATTTTGATACTTATTGCAGTTATTACTACTGATAAGTCAATAAAGCATCAAACTGATGAACACAAAACAATTTCTAAATTAAATAAACTATTACCAATTGTTCTATTCATCGTCATTATTTATCACATTGTCGTTATAATTAAATTCTTTGGAATAATTTAAGAGAAACATTATGTTTCTCTTTTTTTAATGAGGAGGTTTATATGAATTATTTAGCTATATTTATAGGCGGTGCTTTTGGTGGAGGTTTAAGGTATTTAGCATCATTGGTCATTTCAAATACTACATTCCCTTTCTCAACTCTACTTATAAATGTAATCGGTGCTTTTCTAATGGGTATTTGTTCAACTTACTTTATAAATTATTTTAAAGCACATCCAAATATCAAAAAAATGATAACAACTGGGTTTATTGGCGCTTTCACTACATATTCTTCACTCAGTTTAGATACTGTCGTTTTATTAGAAAATGGTCATTTTCTATTGGCCAGTCTATATTTAATCACTAGCATGTTACTTGGATTTATCTTTATAGCACTAGGTTATAAGAAAGGATCAAAACATTCATGACACTTATATACATTATGATAAGTTCAGGTATTGGCGCAGTATGTAGACAGTTTGTTAATGTTACGCTTACTAAATATTTTGCCTATTCATTTCCTATAGCAACTTTAGTCGTTAACATTCTTGGTAGTTTAATGATAGGTTTTGTTGCACAGTATTTAAATTCAAGCTCATTAAGTTATGCAATAATTGCGTTAGGATTTTGTGGAGGATTCACTACTTTTTCAACACATATTTTAGAAATTTATGAACAATATTTATTAAAATCATATAAAAAGCTTATAATCTATTTATTATTAACAATTATACTTTCGATTGGTTCTTGTTATTTAGGCTATCATATTTAAATACAATCTTACAATTTTGTTCGTGCATGCTTGCCTACCTTTTTATACAATCTTACGATTTTGTAAGTACATGCTTGCCTAGGGGTATGGCTCGAGCCTGTAGTCTCTCACTCATACTATTCCCTCAGGCGTCCGCACTTACAAAATCGTTGCAAATATTTATTTTATATAGAAAACAGGTTTTTCTAAGAGTTAGCTAAATGATTATCATTAAAATGCTAGGACATTTATGTCAAAGGCAATTAATCTTAAGTGTCTATATTTACATAAGTTGAGAAAAGTGTAAGCAAGGGTATCCATATTCACATAAGTAGAAAGACGTGTAAATAAGGATACCTATGTTAACACAAGTCAGTAGAAGTGTTAGCAAAGATGTCCATAGTCACAAAAGTGGAAAGAAGTGTAAGTAAGGATGCCTATATTAACACAAGTCAGTAGAAGTGTTAGCAAAGATGTCCATAGTCACACAAGTCGAAAGAAGTGTAACTAAGGGTATCTATATTCACACAAGTCGAAAGAAGTGTAACTAAGGGTATCTATATTCACACAAGTCGAAAGAAGTGTAAGCATGCGCATAAATAAATATCAACAAAGTCTAAATTTCCCAATATGATTTTCATAAAAAATAAGAGCAGAAATTCATTATTAAAATTGAATTTCTGCTCTTATAAAATTTTCTAGGACAAATATATCCTAAGCTCTGATTTATTTTATTTACCTGTGAAAGATTCTGGGTCTGGACCAATTCTTTCATCTTTATTTAAAGCATTTAATCTTGATAATTGGCTATCTGATAATTCAAAATCAAATACATTTAAATTTTCTTCTATTCGAGATGGTGTCACTGATTTTGGTATTACAACGATATTCTCATCAATATTCCATCTTATAATGACTTGTGCAGGTGTTTTACCTAATTCATTTGCTATTTCTTTAACAACTTCATCTTCTAATATTTGTCCATTCATTAATGGAGACCATGATTGTGCTACAATTTTTTGAGCTTCTAAGTATGTTCTCAAATCTTTTTGAATTAAATAAGGGTGACATTCGATTTGATTAATCACTGGTTTTATAGAAGCTTCTTGCAACAATTCTTCTAAATGATTGACATGGAAATTACTTACACCTATATTTTTAATTTTCCCTTCATTATATAGATCTTCCATGGCTTTCCATGTTTCAGAAATCAAAGCTTTATCTTGACCTGGCCAATGGATTAAATATAAATCAACATAATCTAAACCTAATCTCTTTAATGAAGCTTCATATGCTGATTGTACATTTTCTCTACCATAATCTGACATCCAAAGTTTAGTTGTGATAAACAAATCTTCTCTGTTTAAACCAGCTTCCTTTAAACCTTCTTTAATACCTTGACCTACTTTTTCTTCGTTTTGATAAGTTTGTGCAGTATCAATATGTTTATAGCCACTAATTATTGCATGTTTAACAGCTTCTCGACATTCATCATTATTTTCCACTCTAAATGTACCTAATCCTAGCGCTGGTATGCTATTACCGTTATAAAACTCAACTAATTTCTGTGTCATTATATTGCCTCCTGGTTTCCTTAAATACTTAGATTAATATTGAAACGACTTTAGTCTCAAGGTAAGGTTCTATACCTTCAGAACCGCCTTCTCGTCCAAAGCCACTTTCTTTCATGCCTCCGAATGGTATATGAGCAGCACTTGGGCCACCATCATTCCATCCAATTACACCATAATCTAAGTTCTCATACAATTGTATACCAATACTATAGTTCTCTGTAAAGAAATATGCTGCAAGTCCAAATGGCGTATCGTTAGCTTTTTGAATAACTTCATCAATTTCTTTATATGTTGTAATTGGTGCTACCGGTCCAAATGTTTCCTCAACCATAATTTGCATATCGTCAGTTACATCTGCAAGTACTGTAGGTGTTATATAATAACCACCATCTCTATAGCTATCTCCTCCTGTTACGATTCGTGCACCTTTACTTGTTGCATCGTCTATATGAGATTTTATTTTTTCAAATCCATCTGCATTAATAACCGGTCCAATATCTGTAGATTCATCTTGACCATTACCTACTTTTAATTTACTTACTTCTGATCTTAATGACTCTTCAAATGAATCTTTAATGGATTCATGAACATAAATTCTATTTGCACAGACACAAGTTTGACCCGCATTTCTAAATTTTGAAGCAATTGTTCCTTTAACTGCTTTATCAATGTCTGCATCTTCATGGACTATAAGTGGCGCGTGACCTCCTAGTTCTAAAGTCACTTTTTTAAGTGTAGAACTCGATTGTTCCATTAATTGCTTACCAACTGGTGTAGATCCAGTGTATGTTATTTTTGAAATCAATGGATGCTTAGTAAATATTTTCCCTATATCTTTACCTGTTCCATTTACATATTGAATTACATCTTTTTCAAAACCAGCTTCATGAGCTAAATCAACTAATTTCATAGTCGTAAGTGGCGTATCCTGTGCAGGTTTACATATAAATGTACATCCTGCTGCTAATGCCGGAGCTGCCTTTCTAGTCATCATTGCTGCTGGGAAATTCCAAGGAGTTATACTAGCGACGACTCCAACAGGCGCTCTCGTTACAATTAATCTCTTATTATCTACATGTTCTGGTATTGTTCTACCATAAGTACGTTTTGCTTCTTCAGCAAACCATAAAATATAATCAGTCGCATATTTAACCTCACCTTTAGATTCTTTTAAAGGCTTTCCACTTTCCTTAGTCATAGTTAAAGCAATTTCATCTATGTTTTTTAAAATCAATTCATACCATTTATACAATAAAGCACTTCTATCGTGGGCAGGTTTCTTCTTATAATCTTGGAATACTTCATGTGAACGTTTAATTTTTTCATTAATTTCATCTTCACTATTATTTTTTAACGTTTCAATCACTTCACCAGTTGCCGGATTCTTAACATCAAATTCTTCATTTCCCATTTTATATTCCACCTTTTTTATATAAAAATAGCGCTACATAATATGCAGCGCTTTGTTTCTAAGGATTAAACTTTTCAATTTCATCCATAATTCTTTCAAGGTCTTCCACACTATATTGGAATCTACCATGGAAGACAAATTTATTAAAGAAATGTTGTAGTTGTTTTTCTCCTACTAACACTTTAATGTTAGGATCTTGTGAGTAATTACTTATAGTAGCTTCACTCACTTCATTAGGATGGAAGTATATGATTGGTGTTGGTGTATATTTAAGTTCCAGTTGTCGTTGTAATTCTTCTGTTGTACCATCAACTTCTTTAACTTCATCAGTATATGAATGAAATGCTGCAGTTTTATTATTTGATTGTTTTTCTAGTAATAACGTTTGTTCTTTATTTGGATTTAAATCCAAAGTTCCAAAAACTTGTCCTAATACTGGAAAATCATTAAACTGCTGTTCTGTAATACCGTGATAGATGTGACCACTTACTAAATTTGAGTCAATAACATAAATGCCTGTTCTAGTTAATACTAAATGGTCTATTTGTCTTACTTTGCCTAAAGGATCTTTAGGTAAAAATATATTAGCCATTATATGCATATCTTCAGGTCTAATTCTACGTTCATTTACAAGTTGATCTCTTAATTCTAATAAATGTCTATCAGTTATATATTCCCCTTCATTCTTGGAAAATAACTTTAATGAGTCAATTTCTCTTTCTTTTTGTGAAATTTCTTGTTGATGTGATTCTTTTTGTTTAGTTAGAACCTTTTTATTCTCTACTCTTTCATGATCTAACTTCTCTTTGTGCTCAGATTTTAGCGACTCGTTTTGTTGTTTATGAGATTCTTGAATCTTAGTCAAAGATTTTTTCTTTTGTTTTAACGAAACAAAGAATAATATAATAAATAATATCGCAATAACAACTGCTGCGATTAATCCATAATGAATCGGTTCTAATTGACTCATAATTGCAGATCGCTCCCTTTCATAAGTATTACTTCTATTATAGTAAAAAATTCAAATTAATTCAGTATTTATCATAAAATATATTAATTATCCCATTATATTTTTTAATACTTCGTACATTTGAATAGTTATTCCTCACTTTAATAGTAAATTAATTTAATTTCCAATAAAAACACTTTAAATAACATGTACAAAACCTATAAGCAAAGTCCAATGTTTGCAGAAATTAAAAAAGCACTGTATAAAAAGGTAATTTTTTATACAGTGCTTTTTAGTTTATTTAAGTAAATCTTTTAATAAGTCTACTTTATCTAATTCTTCCCAAGGTAATTGAACATCTGTTCTTCCAAAATGTCCATATGCTGCAGTTTTTTTATAAATAGGTTGTCTTAAATTCAGCATTTGTATAATGCCTGCAGGTCTTAAGTCAAATACTTCTCTAATTTTTTCTACTAAAGTTGTTTCTTCAACTTTACCAGTTCCAAATGTTTCTATTGATATTGAAACTGGCTGAGCCACACCTATTGCATATGCTAACTGAACTTCACATTTGTCTGCAAGTCCACTAGCGACAATATTTTTAGCTACATAACGCGCTGCATAAGCTCCTGATCTATCCACTTTAGTTGGATCTTTCCCACTGAAACATCCACCGCCATGTCTAGCATAACCACCGTATGTATCTACGATAATTTTTCTTCCAGTTAATCCTGCATCACCTTGTGGTCCACCAATTACAAATCTACCTGTTGGATTAATAAAGAATTTAGTTTCATCATCTAATAATTCTTTAGGAACGATTGGGTAAATAACATGATCTTTAATATCTTGTTGTATTTTTTCTAGTTCAATTTTTTCATGATGTTGTGAAGAAATAACAATTGTATCAACTCTTACAGGTTTATCATTCTCGTCATATTCAACTGTTACTTGTGTCTTACCATCTGGACGTAAATAATCTAAAGTGCCTTCTTTACGAACATCTGTTAATCGTTTAGCTAATTGATGTGCTAAATAACCTGGTAACGGCATATAAGTTTCTGTTTCATTTGTTGCATATCCGAACATAAGCCCTTGGTCTCCTGCACCAATAGACTCAATTTCTCTATCTGTTAAGTCATCTCTATCTTCTAACGCACAATCTACACCTTGCGCTATATCTGGAGATTGTTCATCAATTGCAGTTAAAATTGCCATTGTTTGAAAATCATAGCCATATTTTGCTCTCGTATATCCTATATCTTTTACAGTTTGTCTTACTACTTTAGGTATATCAACATATGTTGAAGTTGAAATTTCACCTGCAATTAAAGCCATACCTGTTGTTACTGTTGTTTCGCAAGCGACTCTAGCTTTAGGGTCACCTTTTAATAATTCGTCCAAAATTGCGTCAGAAATTTGATCCGCAATCTTATCTGGATGCCCTTCTGTTACTGATTCAGATGTGAAGAGTCTTCTATTCTTTAACATAAAAAATCTCCTTTAAATAATGTTGTACGGTCTCTTTCTCTGCGCAAATAAAAAGTGCCCTCTCTCAATAAAAATAGAGAGAAGGCACACTCGTCCATTCGCTCTTATCGTTCAGACAATATTGGTCTGCAAACGGTTTGGCACCTTTCTTTCAAATAGAAAGAGGTTGCTGGGTTTCATTGGGTCCATGTCCCTCCACCACTCAGGATAAGAGAATCCGTCAAAGACGATAATACTAGAGTTTTCTGATTATGTCAATGCAACGAAATATAATTCAATTGTCATAAATTTTTAAAATAAATTTTCCTATTAGTATAGACTATATATTTTAATGTGTTATACTAATTCCATGAAAATGCTTACAACACTAATATAAGACATGGGGGTCGTCATTTATGGCAATACAGTCAATTACAGAATCAATCGAACTTTCTAACCTTCTTAATAAGGAAACTACACACAAACAACTCTCTAGAACTGAATTATATAGTCATATTCTAGAATCTGGTGAAGGGGTATTAACTGAATCTGGTGCTATTAGAATGGAAACAGGGAAATATACCGGACGTTCACCTAAAGATAAATTTATTGTAAAAGAAGCAGATACAGAACAAGATATTGATTGGGGAACAATCAATCAACCTATCTCAGAAAATAGCTTCTTAAATTTATATGATCAAGTTATTGACTATTTAAACCAAAAATCACAACTTTATGTCTTCAATGGATATGCTGGTGCAGATGAATCATCACGCTTAGATTTACGTGTGATTAATGAGTTACCTTGGCATAATCTATTTGCTCAAAATATGTTTATACGTCCTGAAACTAAAGAAGATGCACTTAATATTAATCCTAACTTTACTGTTATCAGTGCACCTGGATTTAAAGCAAATCCAGAAAAGGACGGCACAAACTCTGAAACATTTATTATCACTTCATTCAAACATCGCGTTATATTAATTGGTGGTACTGAATATGCTGGTGAAATGAAAAAAGGTATATTCTCAGTTATGAACTACTTGTTACCTAAAAAAGGCATTATGAGCATGCATTGCTCAGCTAATGTTGGTTATAACAAAGATGTCGCTTTATTCTTCGGTCTATCTGGAACAGGTAAAACAACTTTATCTGCTGATCCAAATAGAAAACTTATCGGAGACGACGAACACGGTTGGAATGAGAATGGAGTCTTCAATATCGAAGGAGGCTGTTACGCTAAAACAGTAAGCCTTAGTCGAGAAAAAGAACCACAAATTTATGATGCAATTCGATATGGTACAGTATTAGAAAATGTAGGTGTTAAATCTTGTGGATCAGTTGATTACAACGACACTTCATTAACTGAAAATACTAGAGCAGCATACCCTATCGATTTTATAGATAATATTGTAACACCATCAATTGCAGCTCATCCAAATACAATCATCTTCTTAACAGCAGATGCATTTGGTGTATTACCTCCAATTTCAAAATTAGATAAATCACAAGCGATGTATCACTTCTTAAGTGGATTTACATCTAAATTAGCAGGAACAGAAAGAGGCGTAACGAGTCCACAACCTGTATTCTCAACTTGTTTCGGCTCTCCATTCTTACCATTACATGCGACAGAATATGCAGAATTACTAGGTAAATTAATTGACGAACATGATGTAGATGTTTACTTAGTGAACACTGGCTGGACTGGTGGAGAGTATGGTGTAGGTTCTAGAATGGACTTAAAACATACACGCTCAATGATTCGTCGTGCAATAAGTGGAGAAATCAAAAATTCTGAATTTGTTAAAGATGATATTTTTGGTCTAAATATTCCTAAACACGTTTCAGGAGTACCATCAGAAATATTATACCCACGTAATACATGGGTATCAGCAGAAGCATATGATGAAAAAGCTAAACAACTTGCTTCAGATTTCAAAGAAAACTTCTGTAAATTTGGAGAAACTTCAGAACACATTCAAGCAGAAGGCGGATTTACTTTTAATCGTTAAAATTAACCCCATGTATAAAAAAACCTTAAAGTTGAACTGAAATTCAACTTTAAGGGTTTTTGTTTTCACATTTATCCATCCAATTATGAATTTGAATGAGTGTCTGTTTTTCTTTTTCAGGTCTAAATACATGCCCTTCTCCTTGTTCATAAATCGTGCTATATTCTACATTATGTTCTTTTAAATGTTCTTCTAAATGGTACGCCATATTGATATTAACTTGTTTATCTTTATCACCATGAACAATTAAAATTGGCGGGCTATCTTGATTAATGTTTTTCAAAGCATTTCTACGTTCATATTCTTCATATTGCTTTTTAGGATGTCCAACCATCCTTTTTAACATTCCTCGTAAATCAATTCTCTCTTCATACATCATAAGTAAATCAGTTACTCCGCCCCAAATTATATAACTTGTTGCTTTAACTGTTTGATACGTAAGTAAGCCTTGTATACCGCCTCTAGAAAAACCTATAATATGAACAGGTATTTGCGGGTATTTTTCTTTTAATATATTGATACCAACAATTACATCATTTAAATCGTCTCCACAAAAATGATCTCTTCCTTCGCTTCCGTTACTTCCTCGATAATAAGGAGCGAATACTAATGTATTTTTATTTTTAAATTGAGACATTCTTGCTGGCCTTACTCTACCAACTTGTCCTTTACCACCTCGTAAATAAACAACGATTCTTTCAACGTTTTTATGAGGTGTCATTAGCAACCCTCTAACTTTAAGTCGATCTACAATATAAATCACTTCTTCTGTCACGTGATCTAAAAGGAAAACAGGCATTCTTTTTCTACTGAAGAAATCCAAGTTTATACACCCTTTCAACACACTTTAATATCGCTTTATCTTTTAATAAAAAACTCTTTTTTTGTTCAGGTACATCATCTATATTTTGAACAATAATCGGGCCATATGTTTCAAAATACTCACTTTTTACCTCCATCGAATCAACTTTAATAAAATATACGTCTTTATCGAATGGTTTCTCATCATGCACTGTATATGAAGCAATAAACGTTACTTCTTTAGGGATTGCACCTGTTTCTTCATATAATTCTCTTACTATTGCTTCTTTATTTGTTTCATTTTGCTCCACTTTTCCACCAGGAAATTCTATTCCTCTGATTTTATGATGAGTCATAATATAATTATTCTTGTATATAGGAATTCCAAGTACATGTTTAGCTTTTTGTATATCGTTCGCTTCTTTATATTCTAAATCTACGTTTAGTCCATATGGATCTTTATAGCGCATGAAACACGACCTCTTTCTTCGATTGTGATAAACTGTATATATATTTTATTAGGAAGGTAGAAAATATTGAAAAAATTAACCTTAACGTCCTTGATATTAACAATTACTCTTATTCTAGCAAGTTGTAGTCAACAAGGTCAAAATAATTTTAAAAATAGCAGTGAAGCTATTGAAGCATTTCAAAAAAACATTAAAGATGTCGATACCCATTCTATAAAATCTAAAAATGAAACAACTGTAGATTTTCAAGATAGAAAGACAAAGTTAAAACAAAATTCATATGGCCGTACAAATCATCACGATAAACTTTCATTTAATGTAGAACAATCTAGTAATACTAAGGAATTCAAAACACGTGACAAAAGTATCTTTATAGATTCAAATGAAATCAAATCTTCACCAAAGACTAAATACTTAAATTATCATGCACAAAATGCTGAAATTGATTATTATCAAAAAATTGGTCAAGACTGGTTTGATTTAACTACATTTAACCAAAGTTTATTAAAACCGATTGAAGATGATGTGACGATTAAAGACAATACCCTTTCATATGAAGGTACTGACAGCGTAATGAAATATTTATATCAATTAGGATATAGCCAATCTCCTTTAATCGATCAAGAATCATTAAGTAATATTAATGATTTAAAAATTAAAAAAGGTAAATTCAATTTAACTTTCCAAGAAGACAAAACATTACCTAAAAAATTAACTTTTAATATTGTCGCTACAGGAAAAATAAAGAACGAAACAATAAATATTCATATGAAACAAACAACACAATTTTATAAGTTTAATAATACTAAAGTTAAACCATACAAAAATTTAACAGAAAATAATTATAAATAGGAGAATTGATATGAAAAAATTATTCATTAAATTAATCCGTCTATACCAAAACTATATATCACCATTAACTCCACCTACATGCAGATTTGAACCAACATGCTCTAATTATGCTGTAGAAGCAATTTCTGAATATGGTGCATTAAAAGGAACATGGTTAGGTACGAAAAGAATATTAAAATGTCATCCATTCCATGCAGGAGGATATGATCCAGTTCCACCAAAAAAAGACCATACACATTAATTGTCTCAACCTTAGTCAACCATAGTGGGATCGTAATCTTTTTTAAAATTAGATTACGATCCCACTTCTTTATTTTATAAGTTTAACTGTATCTACTTTTGGTGGTAAATATTTAATTTTATTGTTCTTTATTTCAGCACTATCCTTAACGATATCATCCATGAAATAATAATCACTTGGTGTCACATCACTTGGATAATCACTATGCTGAGCTAAATATGCGGTGAAATAACTACTTAAACCAAATTCATACATACCACCTATTACAAATTTCAATTTATTCTTTTTACAATAATCGATTATTTCTAGAGATTTATCTATCCCTCCTATTCGGGAAGGTTTAATAACAACCCCATCTATAAGTTCAGATTTATTAAATTTATTAATTTGTTCTAAATTCAAAGCTGACTCATCAATAAATATAGGTAACGTTAATGATTTACGATATTCCTTATATAAATCAAAATGACTAAATGGCTGCTCTATATAAATAAAGTCTTGATCTTTAAATGTGTTTAATAAAGAAATATTACTTTCTTCTAATACTCCGTTTGCATCAATAGCTCTTTTAATTTGAGGATAATATTGTTCTAAAAATGCAATATCTTTTCGAATTCCATTGTGCCATTTTATTTTAATTCTTGAAGGTAATTCACCATGATATTGATTAAAGTATTTTTCAATATCATGATTTACAGTAGCACCATATGCTATATCAAATTCATATAAATCATGGAACTTCTGATAAAAAATCATAGACATTACACTTCGAGCGTTCGGAAAGTCATTTAGTTCATCTATTAATTGACAACTTAGTTTATAACTATTTATTTGATCATAAACATGTCTTTCAAACCAATTAGTTAATTCTTTTTTTACAGAATCTATCGTTTCAAAATGATACCAATCCGTGCTAAAGGCATTACACTCTCCATAGTATTTCTGTCCATTACTATCAACCCATTCAACA
This sequence comes from Mammaliicoccus fleurettii, assembly GCF_002018435.1. Classification (NCBI taxonomy): domain Bacteria; kingdom Bacillati; phylum Bacillota; class Bacilli; order Caryophanales; family Staphylococcaceae; genus Mammaliicoccus; species Mammaliicoccus fleurettii. Next base: position 85,517 of record NZ_MWJM01000008.1, read on the forward strand.
ATCAATACTTCACGTTCTTCCATTTCAATTAAAGGTGTTTTGATAGATACTCTGAACGGAGCTTTAAATAAATAAAAATTCATCGTATTTTTACTCATGGGTTATCCACTCTTTCACTTTATGCCTTGAAAGTTTACCGGTTGAAGTTCTTGGTATTTCATCCATTTTATAAAAATATTTTGGGTGTTTATATTTGGCTAAATATTCATTCAACAAAATCTTAAATTCATTAATTTCTATTTTACTTTCACCTTCATATACTAAAGCAGGTACTTGTCCCCACTTTTCATCTTCAACAGGAACCGCAACACATGTATTAATCTGCGGATGATTTAACATGATATGTTCTATTTCAAAAGGATATATATTTTCTCCTCCACTAATAATTAAGTCTTTTCTTCTATCATAAATATATACGTATCCATTTTCATCTATAGATCCAATATCACCAGTCTTGAAGTATCCATCTATAAATGTCGTAGTATTACTATTAGTTGTTAAATAACCATTCATAACATTACCACCTGAAACAGCTATCTCACCGTGCCCATCAGCATTCTTATTTAAAATTTTAAGTTTTACATTTGAAGGTATTTTACCAACCGTACTTGGTTCATCACGTAACATTTCTGGACTTGCAGTTACAAACTGCGAACATGTTTCTGTCATACCAAATGAATTATAAATTGGTAAATTGTATTCAAGTGATTTATTGATCATAGATTCTGATAATTTTGCTCCACCTAACAGTATTTTCTCCAAATTATAGGGTTCTTTTAATTCCTCTTTAATCAACCATTGCAATGTCTGAGGAACGAGTGAAATATGTGTAATACCTTCATGCTTAATCAAATGCATAACACGGTCAATATTAAACTTAGCTTCTAATACTACTGTGAAACCTTCAATTAAACTACGTATAAGCACACTTAAACCAGATATATGATAAATAGGTAGCACTGATAGCCATTTCGTTAATGAATCATAACCAAGGCTTTCTTTACAGCCAATAGCACTATAATAATGATTCGAAAAAGTTTGAGGTACAGCTTTAGCAGGTCCAGTTGTCCCTGACGTAAACATTATCGTAGCAATATTATCCATTTTAAATTGAGATTCTAAATTATGTTTATTTATATGATTTATGTCACTTATATTTATATTCTTTTGTTTAATATCAAGTGAATTATAAGTCAATACTGTTTGTACATTAACACTATCTAATTGTTGTTCTATTTCTCTTGATGTCAATTTAGTGTTAATCATCACAATCTCAACATTCGCTAGCCAAGCTCCAATAATCAAAGATACATGATGGATATCATTCTTTATATAAAATGCCACCCTATTTAAATTAAGTTGTTTTAAATACGACGCATATACTTTTGACTCTTTGAATAGTTGTTGATATGTTATTTCAATATCATCTTGTTTGATTGCTACTTTATTTGGTGATTCAATTACGCGTTGTTCAATCCAATGTTTCATATTTGGACCTCCTTATATCATTATTTATTATAACGATAAATTCATAATAGAACATAAAAAATGCTTTATGCATAATATAAAATCCCGACAAAGTATAAATTATGTCGGGATTTATATTATTAGTTCTTAGTTATGCTGAAGTATTTTGTTGCATTCTTCTTTTTGTAACGATACGTTCTAACATTAAGAACACTAGTCCAATGATAGTTAAAAATGGTGCTACTAATGCTAGATCTTTAACTTCTAATTGGCTAACTACTATTCCACCTATAAAAGCACCTAGTGCATTACCAATATTAAATGCAGATTGATTCATTGTACTTGCTAACATTGGCGCATCTTTTGAAATGACCATACTCTTAAATTGAAGAGAAGGACTCATACTAAATCCTATAAGTCCAAATATAAAGATACCAACAACCATTAACAGGCTATAATTTTGAATAAAGTACATCATAAAAATATAAATAGGAAAAACAATAAAAATAATGTTTAGTGCTCTATTTAAATTCCAATCTGCTAGTTTACCACCAATTATATTACCTAAAGTGACACCTACACCAAATATTATAAGAACAAATGAAATCCATCGCTCATCTATATGTGAAACATTAATTAAAATTTGAGAAATATAAGTAAAATATGCAAATACACTACTAAACCCAAATAATGTTACACCAAGAGTTAACCATAATTTAACGTCTTTTAATACATTTAATTCATTTTTAATAGAAATAGGTTGAGTATCTTTTTGATTCGGTACATATTTAATAATTCCTATTAATGTTAGTAGACCTAATATACTTATAATTATAAAGGTCATTTTCCAACCAAATATTTGACCAACAAAAGTCCCGAATGGTACGCCTATAATATTACTCATTGTTAAGCCCATAAACATTAGCGCCATAGCACTAGCTCTTTTATGAGGTGGCACCATGCTTGCTGCTAAAATAGAACCTATACCAAAGAAAGATCCATGTGCTAGCGCCGCAACAATTCTACTTAACATTAATAACTCATAGTTTGGAGCTATTCCGCCTATTCCATTACCTACTATAAAGATTCCCATTAATAAAACGAGTAAATTTTTTCTTGGTAGCTTATATGTAGCAAGAACTATAATCGGTCCTCCAATGGCAACACTAAGTGCATAACCTGTAATCAGTTGCCCAGCATCAGACACAGTTACATTCAAGTCTCTTGCAATATTTGGTAGCAATCCCATGATTACAAACTCTGTCATACCTATTGCAAACGCACCAAGACTTAATATCCATATCGCTAAAGGATACTTCTTCATCAAACACAACTCCTTTAACCTTATTATTTTAATCAGATTTATCCATATTAGTACGTTTATAAGCATATGACAAGCTTTTTTTATAAATTTTTTATAAATAAAAAAAACTGAGAAATAGATTCTCAGTTTTTAAAACGATTTCATTCAGTTGTATTAATCCAACCAATACCAATCGTTCCATAACCAGTATGAACAGAAGCAACAGGTACTAATGGTTCAACATATACATTTATATTACTATTCAATGTTAAAATACGTTCTTTCCAAATATGTGCCTCTTCTTCATTACCAGCATGTAGTACACCAATACTTGTAATCCCCTTATCAATTGCCTCTTTCATACGAGCAATTAAATAAGCTTCAATTTTCTTCATTCCTCTAGATTTAAGTTCTAAATCTATCGTTCCATGCTCTAATTTCAATAAAAGTTTAATGTGAAGTAAGCTACTCAATAAATATTTGCCATTAGATACTCTACCACTATTTTTCAATTGCTGTAGGTTTCTTGGTAATAAATATAATTCACTTGTTTCTTTTGCACTTTCTAACTTATTCACTATCTCATCAAATGATTTATTCTCATTATATAGCTTTCTCCCATATTCAACTAATTCTTTCTGAGGAAAACTCCCTGTACCGCTATCGACAACATGGATCTCCATAGGAAAATTTTTTGAATTTGAAAGTGATGAAGCATAAGTACCCGATAAACTACTTGAAGGGTGAATCGCAATAACATGCGTATATCCCTCATCTTCAATTTGCTGATAAGTTTCAATAAAATCTTGAGGTGTAGGTTGAGCCGTTTTTGCTCCATTTCCATTTTCCTTTAACATATCGAAACATGATTTTGAACTTTCAAACTCTGTATCTTTATATGGTTTGTCTTCTATAATTGTTGATAAAGAAACTACAAATAAATCTTTCTCGTCAATATTTTGATCAATATAAGTTGTTGTATCAATTAACCACGCTAATTTCATTACTTCCTCCAGTGTATATAAAATATACGAATCATCTTAGTGTATTATTTTAACTCTAATCTTATTAATACCATATATTCCAGTTCTACACAATTAAAAAAAGAAACAATAAGTTCGAACAATCATATAATAAAATATAGGTTTGTAATTCTAATATAATTTTATTAACAAACCTTATTATTTAGGTGATTAATATTATAAGGTAAATTGTACTATATGAATTATTTTAGATAAAATTTACTATTTAAAAATACTAATTATCTTTGAATCTCCCTATTTATTAAATTACAAAAAATAACAAAAACATTATTAATGGTATTAGAAATAATATGTTCCCAATATTAACCACAAACCAAATTAGACTAATATATCTAATGTGATTATTTTTAACAAAAACAAAGCTAATTGATATAATTCCTGTCCTATTGACGTATTTGCGAAAAATATTAATAAATCACCAATTTAACAAGCTATACTTTAGCTACTGTTACCACAATTTATTGCTTAAAATAAGACAATAAAAAAAGAGCAAGGTCAACGTGTAAGAGATTAATCTCTTAACACCTATTTGACACTTGCTCATTCACGTTTACTTACCTAGTGCAAGAAAACACTTTAATACCAACGTCTTGGATGAGTTGATTATTAAGGTACAAACGGAGAGTGAGGGATTCGAACCCTCGAGACGCTTGTGGCGCCTACACACTTTCCAGGCGTGCTCCTTCGGCCAGCTCGGACAACTCTCCACAAACAAAAAAATCAGAAGCGATATTTCACCTCTGATTATATGACCCCTACGGGACTCGAACCCGTGTTACCGCCGTGAAAGGGCGGTGTCTTAACCGCTTGACCAAGGGGCCTATATGGCTCCACAGGTAGGACTCGAACCTACGACCGATCGGTTAACAGCCGATAGCTCTACCACTGAGCTACTGTGGAATAATAATGGAGCGGGTGATCGGAATCGAACCGACAACATCAGCTTGGAAGGCTGAGGTTTTACCACTAAACTACACCCGCTTAATATTAAATTTAAATGGGGCGACTGATGGGAATCGAACCCACGAATGTCGGAACCACAATCCGATGCGTTAACCACTTCGCCACAATCGCCATACTTGTTAAAAAGTATGGCTCAGGACGGAATCGAACCGCCGACACAAGGATTTTCAGTCCTTTGCTCTACCGACTGAGCTACTGAGCCAAAATAAAAATGGCGGTCCCGACGGGAATCGAACCCGCGATCTCCTGCGTGACAGGCAGGCATGTTAACCGCTACACCACGGGACCATCTTTAAAAAGTATTGCGGGAGGCGGATTTGAACCACCGACCTTCGGGTTATGAGCCCGACGAGCTACCGAACTGCTCCATCCCGCGTTAATATTAAGTAATTTGGCTACCTTTTTAATATAACACATTTATTAATATTATGTCAAGAAAATATTAATTGTTTTTTATAAAAAATGGTGACCCCTACGGGACTCGAACCCGTGTTACCGCCGTGAAAGGGCGGTGTCTTAACCGCTTGACCAAGGGGCCTCTAATTGAGAACTTCTTAATTATATATAGAAATATAGATAACGTCAATGCTATTTCTTTACTTTTCTTAATAAAAAATTTGAACTTTTAACATCTATGTGACAATTGTCACTAAAGGGAAAAATACTCATCTATTATTGAAGATTTTAAAATATACAAAGAGGAATACAACAATAATATTAGAGCCATTAAATCATATAAGAATTGTGGATTTAAGACTATTATGTAAGAAGAAGCATATTTTTATACTGCTGATATGTTGCTAGTCACACCTATCTTGCAATGTTCAGACCTCCAATGTTGCTAGTCACACCTGTCTTGCAATGTTCAAGCTCCCAATGTTGCTAGTCGCACCACTCTTGCAATGTTCAGACCTCCAATATTGCTTGTCGCACCTATCTTGCAATGTTCAGGCTCCCAATGTTGCTAGTCACTCCACTCTTGCAATGTTCAGGATCCCAACATTGCTTGTCACACCTCTCTTGCAATGTTCAGGCTCCCAATGTTGCTAGTCACACTTATCTTGCAATGTTCAGGCTCCCAATGTTGCTAGTCACTCCACTCTTGCAATGTTCAGGATCCCAACATTGCTTGTCATACCTCTCCATCAAAAAAACAGAAATTCTAATGCTACATTAGAATTTCTGTCCTGTTTCCTACTATTTACTTCAAATACTCTATCATTTTGTCACTTGCATCTTTAGCCATCTGTACACAATCAGGAAGTCCTACTGCATCAAATGAAGCTCCAGTAATAATTAAATTATTATAGTTCTTTTCTAAATGTTGCTGTATATCTCTTATTCGATCAATATGCCCTACTTCATATTGCGGCATACTATAAGGTAATTTCGTAACAATAGAAAATTCTGGTTCACCGTTGATAGTCATTATTTTATTTAAATCATTTAAAGCAACTTGTTTCAGTTGTTCTTCATCTTTATGATGAATGATATTAGAACCTGGTTTACCTACGTAAGCTCTTAATAATACTTTACCTTCAGGCGTTGTATGTGGCCATTTTTTATTAGTCCATGTACATGCAGTAATTGCAGTATCACTCGTTCTAGCAATAACGAAACCTGTACCGTCTTTATCATTAACTACTTGTTCTTTATCAAACGCCATAACTACAGTTGCAACACTCGTTGAAGGCATATAATTGAAATAATCTAGCTTAAGATCATCTTCAAACCATTTAACAAAATGTTGATGTGGAACTGTAACAATCACACCATCATATTCATGGTTTACACCATTAATTGTTAAAATTGGTTTAGCATTTTCTTCATTTAAATTTTGTACTTGTGAATTTAAATGAATGTTTACTCCTTTACTTTCTAAATCATTTCGCAGAGTAATCATGAAAGATTCTAGACCGTGTTTAAATTGTTTAAATTGACCTTTAGGTTTAACAGTCACTTTTTTATTAGCATTATTTTTAGATTTTTGAGCAATCATACCTTTAATTAAACTACCCTCTTCTTCTTCTTGCTCTTTAAAATGAGGAAAAGTAGTTTTTAAGCTTAATTTATCAATATTCGCTCCATAAATACCGGCCATAAGAGGTTCGATTAAATTTTCTAACACTTCATTTCCTAAACGTTGTCTAAAGAAATGGCCAATAGATATATCAGTATTCATTGGTTTTACAGGTAAAAAATAATCCATTCCGGCTCTTAATTTAGCTACAGGCGAAATGAGTTTCGTTTTTAAGAATGGCTTAATTTCTGTTGGTATACCCATAATTGAACCGCCTGGTATTGGATAAAGTTTATTATGGCTATAAATATATGATTGTCCTGTTTTATTTGTAACTAGATCATCAGCTATACCTATTTCTTCAGCTAATTCAGTCATAATTGTTTTTCTACCTAAATAAGATTCAGGCCCTAATTCAATTGTATAACCATTTTCACGATAAGTTTTAATTTTACCGCCCACTCTATCTGATTGTTCATATACGTCGATTTCAACATCTGGTTGTTCTTTTTTCAAATAATGGGCAGCAGATAACCCTGTTATACCTGCCCCTATTATTGCGATACGTTTTGTCATGTTTAACACTTCTTTCTTATTCGATTGTTCGAATTAGAATTTTTTCTTAATTGCCGATACCATTGCTTCGATAAATTTAGGATCAATGTTTGGCATTGGTGGTCTATGATAATTCACACCTAATTCATCACAAACAACTTTACATTCATAGTCATTATCATATAGTACTTCTAAATGTTCACATACAAATCCTACAGGCGTATATATAAAATGTTTATATCCATGTTTATTGTATAGCTCTCTAGTTAAATCTTGAACATCTGGTCCTAACCAAGGTTCCCCAGTTTGTCCTTCTGATTGCCACCCTACAGAAACATGTTTAATATTTGATTTTTCAGCTAATATTTTAGCTGTTTCTTCTAATTGTTCTGGATAAGGATCATTTGCTTTTTTAATTTTCTCAGGTAAACTATGCGCTGATACTATTAGAACTGTTTCATCATGATTTTCTTCAGGAATCATTTGTAAAGTGTCATTTATCATTGTTGTCCAGTATGAAATAAATGCTGGTTCATTATAAAATTGTTCAACATGATGCAAGTTTATACCGTATTTATCCGCTTCTTCTTTGGCACGCTTATTATAGCTACCTACTGAGAAATTAGAATAATGTGGTGCTAAAACGATTGTAACCGCTTCTTCAATGCCATCATTATGCATTTGTTCAACTGCATCTTCAATAAATGGATGAATATGTTTTAGACCAATATACATTTTAAACTCAACATTTTCATAAGTGTCATTTAATGCACCTAACAAACTTTCAGCTTGTTTTTCAGTTGTTCCAGCTAGTGGAGAAATCCCACCGATAGCTTTGTAACGTCCTTTTAAATCTTCAATTTGTTCTTCAGATGGTTTATGACCATGTCTAATATGCGTATAGTATGGCACTATATCACTTTCTTTATATGGTGTACCATATGCCATAACTAAAAGACCGACTTTTTTATTCATTTTCTATACTCCCTTTAAGTAAAATTAATGCTGTTTATTTATCAACTACATTTGTGATTTATATTTTGCTGAATAGTCATGTACGAATTGAGCTACTCTTCTTAAAGTATCTGGTTGAACTTCAGGGAACACACCATGTCCAAGGTTAAATATATAATTATGATTTTCTAAACCTTGATCCAAAATTTGAATTAATCGTTGTTCAATTACTTCCCATGGAGCTAACAATAATGCTGGGTCCAAGTTTCCTTGTAAAGTTTTAGTGATACCTTTTTCACGTGCTTCTTTAATTTGTAATCGCCAATCTAAACCGATCACATCAACTGGCAATTGATTCCATTCTTCAATTAAATGACTAGCCCCAACACCAAATGTTGTTACTGGTACATTTTTTTCTTTTATAGCTGTAAATATTTTATTCATTGATGGTCTAATAAAGTAATGGTAATCTTCAGCATTTAATGCGCCGACCCAAGAATCAAATACTTGTATCATTTTACAACCAGCATCAATTTGAGCATGCGTATAGCGTATCGCCATATCAGCAAGTGTATCCATCAGTTTAAACCAAGCTTCTGGTTGTTTATACATAAACGCTTTAGTTTTATTGTAATTTTTAGATGGTCCACCTTCAATCATATAGCTCGCTAATGTGAATGGCGCTCCTGTAAACCCTATTAAAGGTACATTAAGTTGTTCTTCAGTTAAAATTTTGATGGTATCTAAAACATACTTCACATCTTCTTCAGGGTTTATTTGACTTAATTTATTAATATCAGTGATATCTTTTATTGGATTATGTATAACTGGACCAATTCCAGATTTAATTTCTACATCTACTCCGATTCCTGTTAAAGGTGTCATAATATCTTTATATAAAATTGCAGCATCTGTATTATACTGATCTACAGGCAACTTTGTTACATAAGCACAAAGTTCAGGTTGATGCGTAATTTCAAATAATGAATATTTTTCTTTAATTTTTCTATATTCAGGTTGTGAACGACCTGCTTGCCTCATAAACCAAACTGGAGTATGAGTTGTACTTTCACCTTTTGCTGCTTTTAAAATTGTGTCGTTAAACGGTACACTCATTTCTTTCACCTCATTATAATCATTACAATCTATTTTAACATATTCTATTATAAAGACATCTATGTGTAGAAAAAGTCATAAATTATACAAAAGATTTGATGTATAGGTTGATTTTAGCGCTTACATGTTTATAATCAAAATAAAGAGATATAGGAGGTTTGTAATTATGAAATGTTATATAACAACTGGTACGTATCATTTTCTTCAAAATATTTTAAAGAAATATCCAGAGGAAGACATCCATCATTATACTAGACAAGATACGACGGTGCTTATTCATGAAACAACTGGTGAAACAGTTTTCGCGCAACCAAGAGAATATCGAATCTTAGAATCAAAGGGGCAATTTATAAATCATGAATTTTTAGCAGTTAGCTACATTCCTGTATCAGATGAAATGCAACATCGATTTGAAAATCATTACGTAGATATCGATGGACAGTTTGATGACTTTGAAGGTTTTGAATCATTTAGATTGCTTAAGCCTAGAAAAGGCGATACTTACATGATTATAGTTGGTTTTGATTCAAATGAACTATATGAAGATTTTACTAAATCATCATTTTTTGCAGAATATTTCTCAAGAGATGCTACAAGAAAATTCTCTGGTGCAGAACAATATTCAACAGCTAATTATACAAAGTATTGGTATAGACCTGACGAAGATGAAGAAGAAAAAGAAGTATAAATAACATACAATGAGGCTGAGACAAATTAATTAATTGTCTCAGCCTCTTATTATTAGTCTCTTAATAATTCTTGATGTTTTTTAATCTTTTTAATAGATGAATCGATTGTTAACCAACCTACTATAAAGAATAAAATAACAAAGTAAATTGCTGTTGGGAATTTAACAATATATATAATTGATAAAATGACAGCGAGTATTATCATCATATTTATTAAAAATTGATGATATCCCTTTATTACTTGATGTTCACTTACTGGCCAAACTTGTGGCCATAATCCATAAGCTTGTTGTTTATAGAATTGAGAGAGTTGTAAGATGAGTAAGTACATTATTAATGCTCCGAGTATTGCAGAAATCACCGATTGATCTATCCACCAAATAAGTAATAAACCGATAATTAAAAATCTCAAAACGATAAAGAATGCGTCTTTACCTCTTGCAAAACTTCTTATAAACAAAAATTTATACATATAATCTTGGTTGAATTTTTTTGAAGCTGGTACTTTTAAGAATATATCTAAATACCTTCTTCTGACTGTTCTTTCATTTAACACTTTCACATCAGTAAACATATTTACGAATTTGTAATAATTCATTTTATGATTATGCTCGATGGATATCAATGTCTCCCATTGATAAAATGTATCTCTATTCATTATCTCCATTAATATTACTAACGCAATTAACATTACGATGGTCAATATACTAGACATCAACCCTACTTTCAATGTCGTGTAATAACCACTTGCGTAAATAATGAATAGAACGATGTTAACACTCCACATTTCTAGTCCGTATTTTAACCAGAACCATTTTATAACTAAGCCAAACAATGGAAATATAAAGCTCAAAATTATAAGTGTGATGTATAAATAAAAATCATTAACCATTAATTTATAAAATAACGGCAGTCCTATCACAAGAATAACAACCGGCAAATAAAGTCTGTTTAAATAGCTATAAGTTATCGCTTTTTTTATATATACTGATAAATGTTTTTCAAATGGTAATAAATATAACTTATCAGCTTCTCGGAACAAAGTACGTAATGGAAAAATTGAACAAACAGACAATATAATAGAAATAATTAAATGATAATTTATATTTTGTGGAATATCTTTCAGCCAATTACTATAGCCTAACGCAAATGCTCCAAGCATTATTGTAATAAAGATTAAAAAATGACCATTAAAAATAAATTTATTATATTTAAGTTTCTCTATAACTTCTTCTTTTTGTCTAATGTTAAATAAACTTTTAGCATCATTCATAATTGTCACCTTGCGTTAAATGTATATAAATATCGTCCAATGTTGCGTTTGTTAGACCCGTTTCTTTTCTTAACTCATCTAAATTTCCCATAGCAATCAGTTTGCCTTGATGCAATATAATAAAACGATCACAGTATCTTTCAGCAGTTGCCAGTATATGTGTCGACATCAAGACTGAAGAACCTTGATTCCGTCTTTCTACTATTAAATCTAACATCGTTTGAATACCGAGTGGGTCTAGTCCTAAAAATGGTTCATCTATAATATATTGTTTTGGTTCTACTAGAAATGCACACACGATCATTACTTTTTGTTTCATACCTTTTGAAAAATGTATTGGAAATACTTTTAATTCATTCTCAAGTCTTAACCTTTTTAATAAAGGCATCGCTTTTTCAAGTGCTGTTTCCTTATCTATCCCGTAAGCCATTGCCGTCATATATATATGTTCTTCTAATGTTAATTCATCATATAAAACAGGACTTTCAGGTATATATGTAAGATTTCTTCTATATACTTCTATATCTTCTTTTATATCTATATTATTTATGGACATCTCACCTTGTTGTGGTGTTAATAAACCTAATATATGTTTAATAGTTGTACTCTTCCCAGCACCATTTAATCCTATTAATCCGACAACTTCATTTGGATTACATTCGAATGAGATATCATGGATAACTGCTTTTTTACCATATCCACCTGTTAAATTGTTCACTTTAATTGTCACGTGAATACACCTCCAAAGTATATTGTAGCATGTTCCTATTGATACATTCATTAAATAATATCTTTACTGTAAGATGATACTGCTTGCATGATATAATAAAGTTAATATTTATATAGGAGATGATATTATGTCAGAAACAGTATTTAGCAAAATTATCGACGGAGAAATTCCTTCTTACAAAATTTATGAAAATGATTATGTATATGCCTTCTTAGATATATCTCAAGTTTCTAAAGGTCACACACTTCTCATACCAAAAAAAGCATCACCTAATATTTACGAAACCGATCCTGAAACGATGAAACATATAGCAGAAGCACTACCTATTGTCGCTAACGCTATTAAAAAAGCTTTCAATCCAGACGGTTTAAATATCATTCAAAATAATGGAGAATATGCTTCTCAATCTGTTTTTCATATTCACTTCCATTTAATCCCGAGATACAAAGAAGATATAGATGGTTTCGGTTATATTTGGAATACAAATGAAGACCGAATAGATGAGGATAAAAAAGCAGAAATAGCAAAAAGTATTCAACAGCAATTATAATTCATTGCATATATTTAAGCTTATAGGGTATATATTTAAGTAAGAGAAATCAAGGAGGATTATTATGAAATTTTCAAGATTAGCTATTGGTGTTGGTGTAGGACTAGTTACTGGTTTTACAACAGCAATATTAAATACAGATCGTTCAGGTGATACATTAAAGACAGATCTAAAATCAACTACTGATGGATCTAAAATCCAATTAAATGAAATTAAAGACAATGCAGTTGAGATTAAAAATTATGTATTAAAAACAAAAGATGAAAGCCAAATTGCTATTCAATCTTTAAGTGAAGAAGTAAAAACAATGATAAATGAATTTAAAGCTGATATTAACCCTAATATCGAACAAATTCAGAAAAACATTGAAAATATAAGCAATCGTGGAAATGAAATCCAAAAAGAAATCCAAAATACTAAACTTCCATTTCTAAAAAAATAGAAAACGTGTTAAAATTATTATATTATTAAAGTGTTATATGTAAGCATGATACATCAGTATCATGCTTTTATTATACTAACAAAGGGGGATTTAACTATGACGAACGAACGGGACATGATTGAAAAAATGTTATTCACTCATAAAGTTTCACAATTATCTAAAGCTTTATGGAAGACTATTGAAAAAGATTGGCAACAGTGGATCAAACCATTTGATTTAAATATTAATGAGCATCACATTCTTATCATTATAAGAAGTTTGGATGAAGCAACTATTTCAGAAGTGAGTAAATATGGCGTGATGCACGTTTCCACGGTTTTCAACTTTGCTAAGAATTTAGAAAAACGTGGTTATTTAACTATGCCAAAAAGCCAACACGATAAACGTACGACATATTTAGAATTAACCGACAAAGGGCTTGAAGTTTTAAGAAAAACATATGTAAGTTATACAAATGATACGAATAGATTATACGAAATTGCAACTGATTATGAAAAAGTTATGTATAATATGCCAGAGTTTACTGATGTAAAATATATTGTTGGTCAAATATACGGTAGCGACTTCATAAATCATATAGAACAAAATCATGAACAATTAAGAAAATATCTACTTGACGAACGCTCTGAGGATGATGCATAATATCAAGATAAATCATAACTTAGAAGGTGACATATCTTATGTTTGTTTGTTCTAAATCAATCAATATACACTCTCGGTACGGACTACAGAGAATTGTATTAATTAGTGCTTTAGTATCATTTTTAACATTTATAGTCACTTACGAAATATTTAATTATATACAAACTCAACCATTAAAGGACGATAAGTTTATTTTATTCTTATTCGTCCTTTGCTTAATTTATCCAATCCATAAATTATTGCATTTGATTGTACTCATTTATTATCGTAAGTCATTTAAAATGAATAAAACGACTAAGGCGAAACGTGCATTACCACTATATAATATTAGAGTGGATCAACCAGTTAACAAAATTGTATTTTGCTTTGCACTTGTATGTCCTTTGATTACGTTAACTACCCTATCACTTGTGTTAATAAATATTATTCCACAGTATGGTCATTACATTCTCTTTATAATGGCTATAAATACTGGTATATCCATCATTGACTTACTATATCTGAAAATTATTTTATTTACAAAAAGAGGAACATATATCGAAGAAAGAAAGAACGGAATTGAATTGTTAACAAAACGTTCACTGGATACGCAACAATTATAGATAAATTTTTGTAATTAAATTACCAAATATGCTATATTTATCATTGTATTCTTACAAAAGGAGTTCTATTAATGAAATCAATTAAAAAAATGGTGTTACCTATAACACTTTCGGCATCAGTATTAACTTTAGGCGCTTGTGGTAACGGTTCAGACAACTCTGGAGAAACTTTAGTAGAATCTAAAGCTGGAAATGTTACTTCACAAGATGTTTTAGACAAAATGGGTAACAATGAAGTAGCCCAAAATGCATTCCAAATTGTACTTAACAAAGTCTTAAAAGATAAATACGAAGACAAAGTTGATACTAAGAAATTGGATAAACAAGTTGATAAACAAATCGAGCAATATGGTGGTAAGAAAAAATTTGAAGAAGCACTTCAACAAGAAAAACCTGGTGCAACTTTAGAAGACTTTAAAGATTCTCAAAAAACTTCTAAATATCAAGAAGAATTCATCAATGATGCAGTAAAAGTTTCTGATAAAGAAATAGATAAAAACACTAAAAAAGGTTCTCATATCTTAATAAAAGTTAAATCAAAAGATTCACAAGATGGCATGAGTGATAAAGCAGCTAAGAAAAAAGCTGATGACATACTAGCTCAAATCAAGAAAAACCCAGATGACTTCGAAAAAATTGCTAAAAAAGAAACACAAGACGAAGGTACTAAATCTAAAAACGGTTCACTTGGTTTCGTAATGAAAGGTCAAATGGACGAAGCATTTGAAAAAGCATTATTTAAACTTAAAGACGGTGAAATTTCAGACGTTGTTAAATCGCAATACGGTTATCATATTATAAAAGCCGATAAAGGCGAAGCAAGTAAAAAAGAAAAAGAGAGCCTTAAAGAACAATATCGTCAATTGAAAATTCAAAAAGATCCTAAAATCATCATTAATGCATACAAAAAATTATTAGATGAATACAAAGTAGATTACAAAGATAAAGAAATTAAGAAATCTATAGAAGATAACATTTTAAACGAAAAAGCATTACAGCAACAACAAATGCAAGCAGCACAACAACAGTCTGCTAGCTAATAGTACACAAAAAACCTCATTATTGAAATGAGGTTTTTTGTGTATAAATATAGGTTCTCTTACTTACACTTCTACTGACTTCTGTTAACATAGGTATCCTTAGTTACATTTCTTCCGATTTGTGTGAATATAGCTATCCTTGCTCACACTTCTCTCAACTTATGTGAATATAGACATCCATACTTACACTTCTCTCCACTTGTGTGACTATAGTTACCCTTGCTCACACTTCTCTCTACTTATGTGAATATAGGCATCCTTACTTACACTTCTCTCGACTTGTGTGAATACAGATACCCTTGCTCACACTTCTCTCCGCTTGTGTTAATATTGGCATCCATACTTACACTTCCTTCGACTTGTGTGAATATAGGCATCAATACTTACACTTTTCTCAACTTATGTGAATACAGATACCCTTGCTCACACTTCTCTCGACTTGTGTGAATATAGACATCCTTACTTACACTTCTCTCCACTTGTGTTAATATTGGCATCCATACTTACACTTCCTTCGACTTGTGTTAATACAGATACCCTTGCTCACACTTCTCTCCGCTTGTGTTAATATTGGCATCCATACTTACACTTCCTTCGACTTGTGTGAATATAGATACCCTTGCTCACACTTCTCTCCACTTGTGTTAATACAGGCATCCATACTTACACTTTTCTCAACTTGTGTAAATATAGACACTTAAGATTAATTGCCTTTAACATAAATGTCCTAGTATTTTAATGAGAATCATTTAGCTAACTCTTAGAGTCACCATTTTTCTATATAAAAATAAATATTACCAACGATTTTGTATAGTCCGGACGCCTGAGGGAATAGTATGTGTGAGAGACTACAGGCTCGAGCCATACCCCCTGGCAAATGCACATACAAAATCGCAAGATTTAAAAAAATAAATATTACCAACGATTTTGTATAGTCCGGACGCCTGAGGGAATAGTATGCGTGAGAGACTACAGGCTCGAGCCATACCCCTTGGCAAGCATGCACATACAAAATCGCAAGATTTAAAAAAATAAATATTACCAACGATTTTGTATAGTGCGGACGTCTAAGGGAATAGTATGCGTGAGAGACTACAGGCTCGAGCCATACCCCTTGGCAAGCATGCACATACAAAATCGTAAGATTTAAAAAATAAATACTTCCAACGATTTTGTATAGTGCGGACGCCTGAGGGAATAGTATGTGTGAGAGACTACAGGCTAGAGCCATACCCCCTGGCAAATGCACATACAAAATCGTAATATATAAAATAAGCATATCACTTAACTGAATTCTTCAGTTTTATAGTGATATGCTTATTAATATTGAGTTAGGAAATATGCTCCAGCCTCTAATATTATTAATCCAATGATTCTGGTTTATAAAATTGTCTATTTTCTAATGCAAAGATTCGTTCTGTAAATTGACCTTTATCTACTTTTTTAAGGTGTTTTTCAAACATCATCATTCTAGCATCAATATTATCAATAAAGTGCAATATCTCCGCTTCTTTAACCATTGGTAATTTTGGTGATCCATATTCTAATTTACCGTGATGACTTAACACTAAATGTCTTAGCAACAATACTTCTTCGCCTTCTATATTATGCTCTTTAGCTACTTGTGATATTTCATCACTTACTATTGAGATATGACCTAATAAATTACCTTCTACTGTATAAGTAGTAGCGACTGGACCTGATAGTTCTTTTACTTTTCCTAAGTCATGTAAAATAATACCACTATATAATAAACTTCTATTTAGTATTGGATATATATCACACAATGCTTTTGCTTGTCTCAACATTGTTACAACATGATAACTTAATCCTGAAACGAAGTCATGATGATGTGAACTTGCTGCTGGGAATGTGAAATATTCTTTTTGATATTTTTTAAGTAATATACGAGTTATTCTTTGTAGTTTAGCATTTTCAATATCTAATAAAAATGTCATAATTTCTTCTGACATTTCATCTATTGTTAATGGCGCAGCTTCTAAAAAGTTTTCTAATTTTACACCATCTTCTTCTACTGCTACTCTAAACTGATTTATTTTCATTTGTTTACGACCACGATAATCTATAACGTCGCCTTTAACTCTTACAATTGTCTCCGGTACAAGTAGTTTAATATCTTCAGCTGTTACAGTCCATACTTTAGCTTCTATATCACCACTCTTATCTTTCAAGTAAAGTGTCATATAAGGCTTTCCTTGGGCTGTTACTCCTTGATTTGCACGATGTATTAAGAAATAGTGGTCAACTGTATCTCCTGGCTTTAATGTTTCTATTGTTCTCATTTACTCTTAGCTCCTTCTATTTTTGTCAGAGTTATTGTTTGCTTTTGAGGTACATTCTGGTCTTTATTACATGTAAAGTAAAGTATTTGAATATCTTCTGACATACTCATTAAATATTTAATCATAATTTCTTTACGGTGTTTATCAAAGTGAACAAATGCATCATCAACTATTATTGGGAATGGATAATATTTATGCAATGATTTTATAAGGCTAAATCTAAGTGCAATGTATAACAATTCTTTTGTAGACTGACTTAACTCTGTTGGATGGAATACTTGACCATTTTGATGTCTTACTTGAACATTTTGTTCTTCATAGATAACTTGAGTATATCTGCCTTCAGTTAATGTATTTAAGATATCAGTTGCATCTTTTACGACATAAGGTAATCTTTTATCTTTGATTTGCTTAATATGCGCTTCTACTAAGTTTTGTAAATAGCTTAACGCTGCCCAATCATTAGCAGTTTCATTAACTTTATCTTTAAGTAAATGATATTCATGTCTTAATGCAGATAATGTTTCATCAGTTTCCATGTGATTAATTTTAGCATTTAAATCACTAAGTTCAGCTTGTACATTTAAATAATTATCATTGTATTCGTCTACTTGAAGTTCTAATTGATTTCTTTCATTTTCTAAATCTGTTTTAGTCATATAACTAAGTTGAGTATTTTTATCATAATCATAATTTTGATTATTTAGTAACGCTGTTAAATAGTCAAATCTCTCCATGTCCTCATTATAAGAAATATATGCTTTATAATGACGATAATACGCTTCTTCATCGAATACATTAATGTAACTAAATAGTGAATTTATGACGTTGTTATTTTCGTCCAATCTTTCTTTTAATGCATTAATTTCATTAGTTAGTAGTGCTTGTTGCTCAACATTTCTTGATTGAATATTAAATTCTTTTTGATGTTCATCTAATGCTTGTTTTACATCGTGGAATAATGAAATCTTTTGGTAATGTAATCGTGCATGACTAACAATACTTTCTGCTTCACGGTAAAACGCTTCAAGATCCGAATTCTTTTCATCTCTTAATTTAGTTAATCGATTAATCTCTAATCTATTTTGTTTAATTTTCTTAATTGTTGTTAATGCGTCGTTTAACAACTGAGATGATAGTTGATTTGAAACATGAATACTAGCTTTAGTTTCTTGTAATGCACTTTCTTTATTATCAATAATTGCTTCAACTTTTTCTAATTCTTTCTTCAATTCAGACTGCTTTGAAGATAAAATTTCTTGTGACTGATAATAACCTTCCAATTCTTGTCTGATCTTCGTTTGTTCATCTAAGTTAAAATCTAAATCATAAAATTGTTTTAGATGTTTAACCTTTTCCTCTAATTCGTCAATTTCTTTAGAAAAAGCTTGGTCATGGTCTAAATCTTTTGATTTAATAAAGAATGATAAAACGACTAATATAATCCCTACAATTGCGAAAATGCCACTAAATAAAACTTGAGAAGCAATGAATGCATATATTGCGATTGCGATTAATAATAAACCGCCTATTACTGAAAATAGTCGATATTGCTTACTTCTTTTTTCACTTTCTTCTTTTTGCTTAATGAAACTTTCTTCCATTTTTTTATAAAGTGACTTCTTCTCACCTAGTTCTAAAGCTTTTTGATTATAAACTTTCTTTTGTTCATAGTTCTCATCAGACACTAAATCGTTATGTAGTCTATCGATATTGTTATTATATCTTTCTCTTTCAATATCAAGTTGGTTCATAGAACGTTTAATTTGCTCACGTTCTGCTACATTTTCTTCTTTAATTCGATTCACTTCTGCAATATGCGTCTTCATAGCTTCAGATGTATCAACATCTAAATATTCATCATTCCAGCCGATATCTTGGCGTAACAACTCGTTATCTCTTTCAGAATCATCAATTTGTTTATTTAGTTGTTTTAATTCTTGCTGTTTTTCTTTAATATCCGATTCACGTTGTCTAATACTATTTAAGGCTTTTTCATCTCTTTCAGACATGACTTTTACGTTATCTAATGTATGTACTACTTGTGCAAGCTTTTCATTTCTTAAGGTTAAGTCACGCTTAATACTTTCATTAGAACGAACTGCAGATTCATATCTTTCAATACCTTGTTCAGGGAATTCATAAGGTTCAATATTTAAATTACTCTCTAGTTTCTTCCATTCTACAACTTCATTATGTAAAGATATTTCCTTTTCTTTACTTGTTAATCTATTTGTAAGATTTCCAAGATTATCTTTTAACTGATTAAGTCTTCTAGATATTTTATCTCTTTCATCTTGTAGTCTTTCATATTCAGATAGTTTCTTTTCTTCGTTTTTAATTTTTATTTCTAAATCGTTTAATTGTTCTAACTGAACATTTAATACAGGATTCTTACCGTTCTTTTTGTAAAGTGCTTCTTTTTCACTTTGCATCAAATCACTCATACCCGTAAATTCAGTTGATCCTAAAGCACCAGCTTGCAATAAATACATTTGAAGTTGATCTTCAGTTAAATTTTTATGAATATCTTGCAACCCTAATACATTAAATGAGAATATTCCTTGGTATGTTTTTTTATTTATAAAATTAATCTTTTGTTTGAGCCATTCTTCGTCTTTTATTTTGCCGTTTGAAAGATACACTTTGACGTCACCTGTTACACGGCCTTTAACTCTTTCTACTTCTACTTTTTGTCCATCGAAT
Source organism: Mammaliicoccus fleurettii (assembly GCF_002018435.1). NCBI lineage: Bacteria > Bacillati > Bacillota > Bacilli > Caryophanales > Staphylococcaceae > Mammaliicoccus > Mammaliicoccus fleurettii. The sequence goes on from NZ_MWJM01000008.1 coordinate 105,915, forward strand.
TCAAGTTCTAATTTACCACCATACTGATTACCAAGTCTTGGCTCTAATCTTGGCTCATTCTCTTTTTTTGTTGGAAAACCAAATAGTATTGAATGTATAAATGCTTGAATAGTAGACTTACCTGCTTCGTTCTCACCATATATTTGCATAAAACTTTGATCAAATTTAATTTTTCTAGACATGAGTTGGCCATAGCCATAAATTTCTAAGGATTTAATTTTCATCGCTTTAACCTCTCATTCTTCTTTTTAAAATAGCTTCCCCACGTTCAATTAATGCTTCTTTATCTACATCACTGTATGGATCTAAGAAACGATTGGCTTTAGGGTTCATATATAAATCACTTAATGCATTTTCAAGAATGGTTTCATCTTGTAAAATATCATCGTTAAATTCATTTGCTAATGCAACTTCAGAGTCTTGTTCAAAAAAGACATTTAGTTGTTCTATAAAAATAAAGTTTGTTTGATTTTCTTCATATTCTTGAATGAGCTGTATCACTTGATTGATTTCATCTTGTTTAAGTACTTCATCGTGTTTAACATAAACATCTAATTGGTAAAATGCTTTACCTTCAGTACGTACGCTATCTTTGAATTTTTGAATTGCTTCATATAAAGCATGTTTACCTTGAGCTTTAGTTTCTATTATTGCTTTTTCAAAACGTATGTACTGGGTTGGTTTAAAAGTAGCCTGTAATTTAGATTCATCACCTTCAACAAGCAAATATCCTTTTTCACCTTTTTCTTTAAAGTGGCGAGCTTGTATATTACCTGAATAATGTATTTGAGAAAGTTCACTAATCATTGCTCTTTCATGTATGTGGCCTAATGCCCAATAATGGTATAACTTGCTATTTAAGTCTTCAATATTAAATTCAGTATATCTTTTCTTTACGTCTGAAGCTTGCGAATAAGTACCATGTAATACACCAATATGTATACCTTTATTACCGGTTGATTCAGGATATTCATCAACTTTATTTTCATAACTTTGATCTTTTTGATAACTAAATCCGTGTAAATAAACAACTTGACCATTTCTAGTGATCAGTTGATATGTAGATACTTTGTCAGTAAACACCGTCACATTCTCTGGCCATAAAGTATGAACACCTACAGATAAAGGATCATGGTTACCATGTATAATATATACAAATATTTGTTCTTGCTCTAGTCTAATAAACTGCTCTCTTAAAAACACTTCTGCTCTAAGCGTTCTATTATCTTGATCAAATAAATCTCCTGCAATAACAACAAAATCTACTTGTTCTTTAATAGCTTCATCTACAATTTTTGTAAAGCTATTATATGCACTTTGTTTTACGTCGTTTAAAATAGAAGGGCTTAAATAATGTCTAGACTTAAATGGACTATCAAGGTGTAAATCCGCGCAATGTATAAATTTAATCATATACCTAACCTCTTTCAATTTTAGCTCATTCTTAATTATTTTATTCAAGCTCAAACAATAGAATAATCAGATTTTATAAAGACTTTTAATGCTTTAATTTTACCATATTCCAAGACTATACGATACATTGGACGAACAAGAAAGCAGACTTACGACAATAAAAAAACCTTATTAGATACAAGATTGTATCTAATAAGGTTCACAAGAAAGATAATATATTAACCTTCTTGGTTTTCTTCAAGGCTACCATAGATATCTTCTAATGGTCTCATGATTACACGGTTTAAATCTTGAATTAATTGACTCATAGCTTGTTCAGCTTGCATTAATTCAGCGATTGTTTCATTTTGTTCAATTTCTTGAGCAGATTTTTGAGCTCTAGCGATATCTACTTCTGAAATTTCTTCGCCTTGCATTTGTTTTGTTTGTAATTCTAATTGAATTTCACGGAATTCATCGAATAATTTTTTAGTTTCAGGATTTGCATTAACTTTTTCATATTGTTCTTTAATTTTGTTATATTCTTCACTTTCACGTAAAGTTTGTTCTAGTTCATTTGCTTTGTCGTAAATGTTTACTTCTGCCATAATAAATTCGCTCCTATATTAAATAAATGTATTAGAATATCAATTCCAATAATACTGTATCACACTTCTACTTCTTATACAAAAATAGCGATTATTCCTTGTAATAATCCAATAATTCCACCTAATACAAAACCAAGTAAAGTGATTAATTTTAATTCTTTATTAGAAATTTCGATAACTAATTTTTCTAAGTAAGATAATTCAAATCTGTCAATTTGACCTTTTATTAATTCGGCTAATTTCATTCGTTCTAGTATCAAACTAATATTGTCTCCTACTTTACGAATCATATACTCAATAAATCTCTCAGTACCTTCACCTTCCATATAAACGAATAAGTTTGGTACTAACTCGTAAAGTGGTGTATTTAAATAGCGATTAACATTTATAGAATGAGTTAACTCTTCAGCAATTAATAATTTAGCTTTGTCTTTCCTTTCACTTGTTAACACATCTTCTAAAGGTTTAGACATCCACTTCTCATATTGTTTTTGGACTTGTAAATCAATCATATTTTCAATTTTTTCTTGTTTGATGACATTTTTAAGTTCTTTCTTCACTCTATCCACTATCTCTTCGGTTGTCATAAACATTTGTATCATACCGACCATTTTCCCTTTTTGCTCAAAAAATTCTTCTACCATCGAATGAATATCTTGCTCCCCTTTTTCAGAAGATAAATATTCATCAATTTTAGTTAAAATTTCTGGTGTCACACGATTAACTTGTTGACTAAGTTGTTCAAATATTTCAACTGGTATCAGACTTTGAAGTTGTTCATTCTTATGAGTTTCATAATATTTATCAACTTTTTGTTGAATTGTAGTGTTAAGCGTATTATTAATTTTTTCTTCTAGCGGATAATCAATTCTATCTACAAAGTGTTGTATAGTATACTTTTTCTTTTTCAATGTATCAAATTGAACTTTAATGGTATCTTCTAGAACATGTTGTGTACTAGGATTAACAAGTTTCTCTTTAAATACTTCTGGAGTGAGAAGATGCTTTGTAACCATTTCTCCAACTTTTTCTGATAATTCGTTTCTTCTTTTCGGTATTAAACCTGGAGTGAATGGCAATTTATAGCCAAACAGTCTTTTTTCGTGGTAAGGATGGAATAACATTTTAATTGCAATAAAATTTGTGAATCCACCTATTATCGCACCAATTACCATCATGCTTATAATTGTTAAAATTGTTGACATTGGAATTCTCCTTCTAAAAAAGCTACTTCTTTAGAATAATCTAAGAAGTAGCTTTTAACAAATATTATACAAATAATGATTGTGTCTTACGTAAGAAATAAGTTTCTGCTTCACGTTTCTTAGCAGTTCCGAAGATAGGTTGGCGTTCTTCATTTAATACTCTATACAAATCTGTTTTTTTGTTTGATTGTAAAATATATCCTGATTTAGCATCAAGTGTTACCCAATAAATATCACTCGTGTTGTCATGGTTAGGGTATGCACAATGATGACGAGATATAATTTGAATAACTTCTAATGGATCACAGCCAAATGTTGTGTTTAAAACATCTGAATCTCTAAATAAAGCACATATAGAAACACATGTTGTCCAGTTTGGTAGAACTCTCTCTTTTTCAATTTGTACTAAAGTCTTTTTAGATAATCCAACTGTATTCGCCATAGTATCCTGAGTATAACCTGCCTCAATACGAACCATTTTAAATTTTGTTTGGATTATCGTTGTAAATGTTTGTTTATCCATCTATATCTACCTTTCTTCTTAATATATATTATTAATTGATTTAATATGTTGCAAAAATACACGATTTTTTTCAGCACAAGTATCATCATAATACATTTCAGGACAAAATAAAAGAGGTAAATTGAATTTAATATCAATTTACCCCTTTAATACGTTAAATTATAATTATTTTGCTAACTTTGATTTTTCTCTTTCAGATAAAATTAACGCACATGCTGCATCACCTGTAATATTTACAGCCGTTCTTGTCATATCAAGTAGTCTATCTATACCTATGATCATACCTATTGCTGCTGGGTTTATTCCAATTGATGTTAATATCATAGCTAACATTACTAATCCTACTCCTGGTACACCTGCTGTTCCAATAGAAGCAATTACTGCGATAAGAACAACAGTAATCATTTGCATAACAGTTAAGTCTATGCCAGATACTTGAGCAATAAAGATAGTGGCAACACCTTGCATAATTGCTGTACCATCCATATTAATGGTTGCGCCTAACGGCTGTACAAACGAACTAATTTCTTTTCTTACACCCATATCTTTCGTACATTCTAATGATATCGGTAAAGTTGCATTTGAACTAGATGAACTAAATCCTACAGTCATTGCTGGGAAGAATTTTTTAAAGAACCATAACGGATTCTTACCACCTAGAATTTTAACAGCGCCACCATATACTATAAAGAAGTGAACCGCTAATGCTAATAACACTACAAAGAAGTACATTCCGAGTTGTTTAATTGCTCCAAAACCAGCGTTAGTGAAAGCTGTTGCAACAAGTCCAAATGTTCCTATTGGTGCAAAGTAATTCATGATCATTGTTACGATATACATGAGTATATCGTTAGTCTGCTCAAATACTTTCCTTACACCTTCAACTTTCGTACCGAGTGCAATCATTCCTATACCAATAAAAATAGCAAACGTAATAATTGGAAGCATATCTTGTTCAACCATTGATTGCATTGGATTTTTAGGGAACAGATTAATCAATGTTTGATCGAACGTTTGATTTTCTGGTGCAGCCGTATCACCTGACTTAGCTTTTTGCTCTTCACCATATTTTTTTACTTCTTGACTATTCAATAAATCTGAATGTCCGTCACCTGGTTTAAATACTAAGGCTAATGCCATAGCTATTATAATTGCTAATGCTGTAGTAGTTAAGAAAAATATTACAGTCTTAAGTCCTATACCACCTAATAACTTTGGATCACCCACACCAACTACTCCAAGCACAATTGACACAAATACTACTGGTACAACAAGCATAAAGATTAAATTAAGAAATATTTGACCTAGTACATTAAATACATACTGATTAGTATTTTGAACAAATCCACTGCCTGCATACATATTAAAAATTGACCCGACAACAATACCGAGTATTAAGGCTATTACGATTTTTAAAGTTAAATTTTTTGTTACCTTCATCTACAAATTACCCCCTATATAATATAAAATCATTTCTCCCTTGTAGCTTATTATACTTTAAGCGCTTTCAATTTGTAAATTTATTTTTTAAATTCATTTTTAATTCAATAATAAAATACGAGTAAGTATTGAATTTTTCAATACTTACTCGTATAAAATTAAAAATTTTAATTTATCAATTGATGTTCCATTGCGTATACTGCTGCTTGTGTTCTATCTGATACTTTCAGTTTGTTTAGTATATGACTCACATGTGTTTTTATTGTTTTTTCAGATACAAAAAGTGTTTCTGCAATTTCTTTATTTGTTTTTCCTTTGACCATTTCGGCTAATACTTCAAGTTCTCTCTTCGATAATTTATTTTCTCTATGTGGTTTTTGAGAACTTTCAGTTATAATCGACTGTACTTTAGGATGAATTTTCTTCTCTCCATTTAGTACTGTTCTAATTGTTTGTATAAGCGCTTCAGGCTCTACATCTTTAATTTCATATCCATCTGCTCCTTTATCAAGTGCAGATATAACATGTTCTTCATCATAAAAACTTGTTAGAACTAATATCTTGATATTTGGATACTTCTTTTTCACTATTTCAGTTATTTCAATACCATTCATTTCAGGCATCACTAAATCTAATAGAACTATTTCAGGACTTTCATTATTCTCCAAGTAATCTAATAACAATGCCCCACTTGAAAAGTCTGCTAGAATATCAAAGTTTGGAACAGTATCTAATAAAAACCTTAAACCTTGCCTTACTATATGATGATCATCTACTAAGATTATTTTATTACTCATATGTGATACCCCTAACATTTATAGTGGAATAGATATAATGATTTCCGTTCCTTTATTCAATTCAGAGTTTATATCTATGCGACCTTTCATAAATTGAACTCTTTGTTTCATATTTTTAAGACCATGTGAGAGGTTATTTTCTAATTTATTATTTTCGAAGCCTCTTCCTTCATCTATTATACGCGATTTAAATTCATATTTATTTTGTTCTAAATAAATTTTTGCACGTTTTTGTCCAGAGTGTTTATTAATATTATTCAATGATTCTTGAATAATACGGTAAATATTTTCTTCCATCGTATTAGGTAAGTCTATTAAACCTTCTACTTCAAATTCTGGTTCTATATGAATAAATTGGCTATATTGCTTAATTGCTGCAATCAATCCTTGTTCTAAGCCTATCGGTTTTAATTGCCATATAAGTGCTCTCATCTCATTAACAGCACTTTGACTCGTATCTTCTATAGTTTGGAAAGCTTCCTTAGCTGCTTGTTGATCGTTTAATCCTTTAGCTGCATGAGCTGTTATTTTTAAAGAAAACAACATCTGATTAACTGAATCATGTAAATCTCTAGCAAGCCTGTTTCTTTCGTTAATACGAGCTGCTTCTTTTTCTTGATCAGTTAGAAAAATACGTTTTATAGCTGAACCAATTTGAAATGCTACTGATTCTAGTAGTTCTAAATCTTCTTCAGAATATCGTTTCGTATTAGGAGTAGCAATATTCAATAATCCAAATTGTTCATTACCTGACCTAAGAGGAACCGTTGCATGATGCGTTATACCATCAGTTTTGTCGTGATGCTCTTTAGTAGCTTTCACAATTCTCGAACATGAAATAATATTTGAAGCTTTAGTTAACTTTTTATTTTGATATGCAGTAACACACCAACACGTACCCTCAGTCATATATTGGCATTTATTGTGTGTTAGTGCTGGTGGTAAGGCTTCTTCAGCAACTAACTCGTGTTTACCCTCTTCATCAATAAAAAATATCCAGCCAGTATGAAAATTACTACCACTCACTAATTTTTTGAGAGCTCCATGCATCATGCTGTACATTTCTGTCTCTTCATTTAAAAATTCTGCTATTTCTTTTAAGAGACTTGTACGTGTTGGTTTCTCCATATACATCACCTTTAGTATTATTGATTGTGCGTTACATTATATACATCATGTCTTCTATCTCTAAGATGTCTTACTGTCCCATTTTCTCTACCTCTTCTTAATACTTCTAAGTCTATTTCACCTATAGCTACCATTTCTAGATTTTCACCTGTTTCTCCTACTATGCCATCACGTGCAAAACCATAATCAGATGGTGAATATATTGCTGAAGCACTATATTGTATGTCCATATTTTCAGTTTGCGGTAAGTTACCACAAGTTCCTGAAGTTACGGTATAAATTTGGTTCTCAATAGCTCTAGCCATGCAACAATATTTTACACGTAAATAACTTTGTCTATCTTCAGTTGAAAATGGTGTAAATATTATTTTTGCTCCTTTTTCTGTAGCTATTCTTGCCATTTCTGGAAATTCGCTATCATAACAAATTTGTATTGCGATTTTTCCACAATCTGTATCAAAAACTTCTACACCATTACCAGGTGACACACCCCACCATTTTCTTTCATTAGGTGTTACATGTATTTTATATTGTTTTTCAATAGAACCATCACGACGGAATAAGTAAGAAATATTATATATGTCTTCTCCTTCTTCTACGAAATGAGAACCACCAATTATATTTATATTGTATTTCATAGCAAATTGATTAAACATCTCTATATATTGAGATGTATAAGTCGTTAATTTTCTAATAGATTCAGCAGGATTACTTTGCTCATCGAAACTCATTAATTGAGTAGTTAAAAGCTCGGGGAACACAATAAAGTCGCTGTCTGCATCATAAGCAACGTCAATGAAATATTCTATTTGATTAGCAAATTCTTCAAAAGAATTAATTTTTCTCATCATATAGTTAACTGTACATATTCTAACTGGCTCACTTGTTTTAAAATGAACGTTACTACGTGCGATATAATCAGGATTATTCCATTCCATTAAAGTAGCATATTTCATACTTTTAACATCATCATTTAAATAATTAGGATTAATTCGCATTAAAGTAAAATCATTCATCAATTGAAATGTTAAGACTGGATCTTTAATTCTATGTTTAATTACGCCTTGCACATATTCTCTTGGTGTTAGTTCATCACTATATTCATGATAGTTTGGAATTCTTCCACCAATTATAATACTTTTCAAATTTAGTTCATAAGCAATTTCGCGTCTTGCTTCGTATAATCTTGCGCCAACTTTCATTCCTCTATACTCAGGATGAACCATAACTTCTATTCCATATAGATTATGACCATGATCATTATGATTTGTTATATAGCCGTTATTCGTAATACTATCCCATGTATGTCTATCATCATATTCATCAAAATTTATTATAAGAGATGAACATGAACCTATAATTTCACCTTCAAATTCAACAACTACTTGTCCTCTTGGGAACATTTTTAAATGACTTTCTAAATGTGCTCTTTCCCATGGTTCCATTCCTGGGAAACATTTAGATTGTAGTTCAATAACTTCGTCTATATCTTCAAAAGTCATTTGTCTTGTATTAATACTTACATTAAATTCATTATTATCGATTGATTTTGACATGAATGATACTCCTTATCTAATTTTCTTGTTATACTAATTATAACTTATTTTTAGTTATAATATAATTTTTCCCGATTTTAAGAGAAATATTCCTGGAGGACACTATGCAAATAACAATACCATCAAAACATGAAGGTCAAACAATTGAAGAAATGTTCAAATCTTTACACCTTCCTAAAAAAGAACTACACCTTTTGAGAATGTCAAAAGAGATTACGATAAATGAACAAGCAAGCACATTAAGAGATAAATTAAGTGAAGGAGATAAACTTTACATTCCTACTCTTAATGAAACGAGTCAGTATGTATCGAGTTATCGATTGGCTGAAGTTAAATATGAGGATGAATATTTAGCAATTGTTGTTAAACCTAAAGGCGTAAAGACGCATCCAAACGATTTAAAGGAAGCAAACACACTTATGAATCATGTAATTTATACATTAGATTCAGATTATACTGAGCCTGTTCATAGGTTAGACCAAGAAACAGTCGGCTTATTATTAGTAGCAAAGCATCCGATTGCTAAAAAAATATTAGATCATATGTTAGAAGATAGAAAAATCACTCGAACATATAAAGCTCAAGTCGATAGTTTGTTACCACTTAAGCCACAATCGATAGATATGCCAATAGGTAAGGATAAATTCCATCCAAATAAAAGACGTGTATCACCAACTGGTCAACGAGCAATTACACATATTATAGAAAGTCATATGTTAGATGAACATACAGCTGAAGTAGAGTTGAAATTAGATACTGGTAGAACACACCAAATCCGTGTACATTTAGCAGAAATAGGACACCCAGTCGTAGGTGACCCTTTATATAACAATAGTAAACTTAGACAATTAAAATTACACAGTTATAAAATAGAATTCGAACATCCATTTAAAGATGAATTCATCTCAGTTACTTTAGACGATTAATATAAAAACAGCCCTCCCAATCCTTCAGTTATCAAGGATTGGGAGGGCTTTATATTTTGTGCTTTATCGTTTTAATCTTTCTTTAAATTTATTTATGAAACTTCTTCTTCTACTTCTTACAGGCTGTCCAATATTTATATGAGATTGTCTCATTTCTTTAGCTGCTAATAATGCTTCATCCATCAACATTTCTTGAGAGTTCATGTGTTTATTACCAGCATCATTGTATTGATAATTACCATCGGAATTTTGAATACGTCCTTTTAATCCATCATTTATTTGTAAGTTTAAAATATCTTTTAATCTATTTACTACTTTAGGATCAAGTATAGGGAATAATATTTCAACACGCTTTATCATATTTCTTGTCATCATATCCGCAGAGGAAAGGTACATCTTTTCTTCACTATTATGGTGAAAATAATATATTCTAGAATGCTCTAAAAATCTGCCTACTATACTTATAACTTCGATATTTTCACTTACCCCTTTAATACCTGGTTTCAAGCAACAAATACCCCTAATAATAAGTTTGATTTTCACACCGCTTTGAGACGCTTCATATAATTTTTTAATTACTTTTTTATCAGTTAAAGAATTCATCTTAGCTATAATGAGTCCATTGCCATGCTCATTGTGTAATTCTATTTCTTGTTCAATATGATCAACAAAGAAATCACGAATTTCAAATGGTGCCACTATTAATTCATTATAATCGGGTTTCAAAGAGTAACCGCTTAAATAGTTAAAGAAATTAATGGCATCTTCACCTATTTTAGGATTTGTAGTAATGATACCCATATCTGTATATATTTTTGCTGTTTTGTCATTATAATTTCCTGTACCTAAGTGTACGAATGGTATAACTTTTCCATCTACTTTTTTTATTACGAGTGTTATTTTGCTATGCGTTTTAAGGAAAGTCATGCCATATATAACATTACACCCTGCATCTTCTAACATTTTTGCCCATTGAACATTGTTTTCTTCGTCAAATCTAGCTTTTAATTCAACTAATACTGTGACTTGTTTCCCGTTCTCGGCAGCGTTTTTCAATGCTTGAATGATTGTTGAATCACTGCTCACCCTATAAAGTGTTTGTTTAATAGCGAGTGTATTTGGATCTTCTGATGCTTCTTTAATAAATTCTACAATTGGTTCAAACGATTCATATGGGTGATGGAAAAATACATCTTTTTCTAAAGCTAAATCATAAACATTATTTTTGTTTAAAGAGGAAGGTAATTGTGGTCTATATGGTTTGTACAATAATTCAGGGAATAATTCTTCTAATCGTCCTACAAGAGAGAATAATACAGTTAAATCTAATGGCCCATTAACTCTGTATATATCTTTATTAGTTAACTCTAGCTCATTCATTAAAAACATACTTTTTACTTCTGTATCAATATGTCTACTATCTATTTCAAGTCTTACTGCTGCACCGCTTTTTCTTTCTTTTAGAAACTTTTCAATTTCTATTAATAAATCTTCCGCACCATCTTCATGGATTGTTAAATCAGCATTTCTCGTCACTCTAAAAGTATACGTGTTTATTACTTCAAATCCATTAAATAATTGTTCAATAAATAAAGAAATGACATCTTCTAAAAATACAATATACTTTTTACCATCATATTCCAACTTAATAATTCTATCTAATAATGTTGGTACAGGTACTATTGCTGACTTTATTTCACCATCATTTAACTTTATATCAACAAATAAATTGAGCATTTTATTATTTAATTTAGGAAATGGTCTATAAGCATCAATTCCTAATGGTGAGAGTGTTGGTAATATTTCAGTATTGAATTGATTGTGTAGTTGATCAATTAAATCTTCTGGCAGTCTTTCTGGTTGTGTAATAAATATATTATAAGTTTTTAATAAATCCTTTAATTCATTAAATCTCTTATATTGAAGATACACGTTTTCTCTATTTTTCTTTTCTATACCGGTAAGTTGTTCTTTTGGCGTTAATTGTGCTTTATTCTCTGGTTCATTAAAATTCATTTTCACTTGGTCTTTTAAACCTGCTACTCTGACCATGAAAAATTCATCTAAGTTAGAACTATGAATTGCTAAAAATTTTAGTTGTTCAAGCATTGGATTGTTCGGATCAATCGCTTCCTCAAGAACACGATAATTAAAGTCAAGCCAACTTAACTCTCGATTATTATAGTACTCTGGATTGTCTAAATAAAACCCGTTCGTTTGCGTTTCCATAATTATCTCACCCTTTACTTATTTCCATTCATCTTTAAAAACTGACACTGTTTCATTAAAACGCAAAATTGTTAACCTTGTGTAAATATTATATTAAGTTTTTTTGGTAGTAACTTTTCTATATGTTTTTTCTGTCTTTCTGACTGATATTCTTCTGCAATTGGGTCTGTTACATAATCCACTATTAAGTCAAATTCATTTTTCTTGTCAATTAACTCCAACGTTTCTATGCAATCAGTATTTGAAACATTTAATGCATTAGCGAATTTTATTATTCCACCTAGCTTTTGAATGAGTTCAATTTCATTATCTTTAAACCAAGATGTTTCTTTTACATAAAACTTAAGTAATGATTTATTTTTAAAACTTGCAAGAAGCGCTAATTTCACTCTATCTCTATGTGAGAATCCATTAATACTTGAATTTGCTATAATATAATAAGTATGTTGAGAACTAGAATCCGCATCAATAAATGCACCTAAATAGTATAAATATGCCGCTTCTTTCAACAATTTTCTGTCTTCATTAGAAACTTCAAAATCAGTTATTTCTATCACTTTATTAAGTAAATCTTCTGCTAATCTCATACGCTGTTTACCGTTAGAAGGATTTATATTATACTCATTTGCTAAATATCTTAAAGCATCTGTAGTCACATTATCTTTATTAAACGATTTTGGGAAATCTTCTTTCAACCTTGTCATAACTAAACCTTCACGTAACCCTTTTCTAGAAAAAGTGAAACGAGTTGCATCTGTTATATCATAAAGCGTGTTAAATACAATAGAACTTGGAATAATAATATCTGTACGATCTCTACTTAATCCATCTAAATCTTTTAAATCACTTTTATCTGATTTTTTTAATTCATCATACACTTCTTCTAAATCTTTTTTAGTCATATCATAACCATGTACCCCCGCAATAGGATAGTTATTTAAAGACTGATGAATACGTGCATTATTTCGTGCTGAACCACCAATTCCAATAATTGGAACTTTTTTATCTTTTATCCATTTTTCAGATTCAAATTGTTCTTTAACGAATTTTTCACACTTTTTTATCGCATTTTTATCATTGTGATCTTTATCCACGAAAAACATTTTTTCTAACGTTACAACACCAAAAGGAAAACTAATCGCTTCTTTTAATTTCTTATTTTCAAAATAAGTAACCTCTGTTGAACCACCACCAATATCTACAGTTATACCGTTTTCAATATTTAGTGTATGTGTTGCTGCATAAAATCCATAAAAAGCTTCATCTTGTTCTGGAATAATTTCGATATCAAGATTAGTTTTGGATTTTACGCTTTCAATTATTTGATCTACATTTTTTGATTGTCTAACTGCTGCAGTTGCTGCAGGGACAAGTTCTTCAACATGAAATTTTTTAGCTACTTTTTTAAAACTATTTAAAGTTTCTACTAAAACGTTAATGCCTTCTTCGTTCATATTTTTATCTTCATCTAAAAATTGACTTAGACGAGCAGGTGTTTTAATATTTTGTAGTTCATTTAATCCTGTTTCTACTGAATACTCAAAAATAACAAGTCTTATTGTATTAGAACCTATATCTATTAATCCTATTCTTTTCATAAATTTCCTCCAGGAATCTATATATTTATACACAAAAAGGTGCTGCCATAGCACCTTTTTGTGTTCTTAATATTTATGTCTTACAGATGCTACTATTTTTTAGAGCTTATCATATCTTCAGGTTTAATCCATTCATCGAATTGTTCTTCTGTTAAATGACCAGATTGAATGGCTGATTCTTTTAAAGTTAGTCCATTTTTGTGAGCATTTTTTGCAATAGCTGCTGCATTTTCATATCCAATATGTGGATTTAAAGCAGTAACTAACATTAAAGATTGATTTAAATATTTATCAATATTTTCCTCGATAGGTTCAATACCAACAGCACAATTATTGTTAAATGTTTCGATACCATCAGTTAATAAATAAATTGATTGTAATGTATTATACAAAATAACTGGCTTAAATACGTTTAATTCAAAGTTACCTTGTGAAGCAGCAATACCTACTGCTGAATCATTTCCAAGGACTTGTACTGAAACCATAGTTAACATTTCACATTGAGTTGGGTTTACTTTACCTGGCATAATTGATGATCCTGGTTCATTTTCAGGAATAGAAATTTCAGCTAAACCAGCTCTTGGGCCAGAAGCTAACCATCTAACATCATTTGCAATTTTCATTAAATCACTTGCTAAAGCTTTTAATGCACCATGCACATAAACTACTTCATCATGTGCAGTTAAAGCATGGAACTTGTTTTCAGAAGATACAAATGGATAACCTAATTGTTTACAAATTTGTTTAGCAACTTTATCACCAAATTCAGGATGTGCATTTATACCAGTACCAACAGCGGTACCACCGATTGCTAAGTTCAATAATTGACCTTTAGATTCATTTAGTAGTGATTCACATTTATCCAACATATATCTCCAACCACTAACTTCTTGTCCTAATGTTAATGGTGTCGCATCTTGTAGATGAGTTCTACCAATTTTGATGATATCTTTAAATGATTCTTCTTTATCTTTAAAAGTATTTCTTAACGTACTTAAAGCTGGTAATAATTTAGATTCAATTTCATGATATAAAGCAACGTGCATTGCAGTTGGATATGTATCATTTGAACTTTGAGACATATTTACATGATCATTTGGATGAACACTATCTTCTGAACCTTTTTCTTTTAAGTATTCATTAGCTACATAACTTACAACTTCATTAACATTCATGTTACTTTGTGTACCACTACCAGTTTGCCATACAACTAATGGAAACTGATCGTCTAGGTTTCCTTTTAAAATCTCATCTGTTGCATAAACAATTGCATCTTTTTTATCATCTGATAATTTACCAAGTTCATGGTTTGAAATTGCTGCTGCTCTTTTCAAGTGAGCAAATCCATATATAACTTCAATAGGCATTTGTTCTTTTCCTACTGGGAAATTTTGTTTACTTCTTTGTGTTTGCGCTTTCCAATACTTATCGCTTGGGACTTTAATTTCACCAAATGTATCATGTTCAATTCTGTAATTCATTGTAATTACTCCCCTTTATTCCTTGTAGTCATCACTCATTATTCATCTTTATTATATCTTATACAGCCTATGATTTAAACTCTCAGTTGTCAGATAATTTAAATTATCATAAAAAAAGGAGTGGAACCGAAATCTATTCTATTAAAAAAAGATTTCGTCATCCCACTCCCTATAAAATATAATGCATTTTTATGAATCTTGTGCTTCTTTTTTTTCTTCATATGCTTCATCATTTTGTTCTGAAATTTGTTCCATTTCTTTACCTAGTTCTTTTACATCTTCTAAGTCTTGAACCATTTCATTTTCTTCTTCTGGTTGTTTATTCAATATATTCACCTTCTTATGAAAATTGAATTGAGAAGTAAGATCTAACATCTTCTGGCAATCCTTGTGCCGCTTCATTGTCTAAAATAACTGTTACCATTCTATGTTGTTTTAATTTTGCTGATTCAACTGAGCCGTTAGCTGGTTCTTCATACAACTTGCTAACTGCTTTTGCTTTTTCTTTACCTGTAACTAATACAATGACTTCTCTAGCTGGATGAATTGCTTGATTATAATCTAATCCAGTTCTACTATCTTCAGTTAAAGTCACAACATCTAACATCAATTTATTTTTCTTTTTGTCAGTGTTTACTTTTTCTTTAATGAATGATTCTACATCACTACCAACATCTGTTTTTAAAACTTGCTTAGCTGGTACACCTAGTTCAGTATAAAAATCTTCTTTACCATCAAAATCTAAAATGTGTACTTGACTAAAGTTTACTGGATTTTTCTTAACATCATCTAATAATTCATCGAAAAATGTTGTATTCTCTGCATCTAAGTGCACGCCAACTACTGAAGTACTATCTGAATTAAATTGTTTGCGAACTACATCTGCAGCGTAACGTGCAGCGATATCTTTCGTTTCAAATACTTTAAAGTTTAAAGCCATTTTGTCCACTCCTCATTTCAACTTATCTATTTTCAAAAAATTAATCTTTAATCATTATTTATAATATACCCTTTTTTAATAGTAGTTAAAACATTTAATTCTGAATCAACTACAACAAAGTCTGCTTGCTTGCCAATTTTAATAGAACCAAGTCTATCATCTACATTTAAACGTATAGCTTGATTTAAACTTGTTGTGCGCCATGCTTCTTCAAGTGACACGTTTGCAAAGTCCATCAAGTTCTTTAAGCCCTTATTCATTAAAAGTATGCTTCCTGCTAATGAACCATTTTCTAGTCTTGCCTCATTATTTTTCACATAAACATCTTGACCACCAAGATCGTATTTTCCGTCTGACATTCCTTTTGCTCTCATTGCATCAGTTATAATACAGAAGTTCTCATTACCTTTTGCCAAATAAGCTAATTTAACCGCTGCTGGATGTGAATGCACACCATCGACAATAACTTCAGTTGTTAGTCTTTCATTAGTCAGTGCTGCTCCAAATACTCCAGGTTCTCTATGCGTAAAAGTTGTTTGTGCATTATATAAATGTGTTACATGTTTAAGTCCATAATTTACCGCTTCTTCAATCCCGTTATAATCGGTAACTGTGTGTCCTGCAGAAAAAATAACGTCATTGCTTAAATGTTTTATCGTTTCTTTTGCACCTTCTACTTCTGGAGCAATTGTTACTATTTTAATATTCCCGTTTGATTTTTCTTGGAACTCATTAAATTTTTGCACTGTGGGTCTTGCAACAAATGCTGGATTCTGAGCACCAACTTTATGTTCAGAGATAAATGGACCTTCTAAATGTACACCTAATATTTCTGCGCGCTTTTCATCTAGCGGTTTATACTTCGCAACATTTTCCAATGCATCATTAACTGCATCTGTTGACTGTGTCATAGTAGTAGCTAAAAAGCTTGTTGTTCCTTCTGATAATAATTTTTCAGATAATACGTTTAAAGTTTCTGGAGTAGCATCCATAGCATCTTGACCATAACCACCATGTATATGTATATCAATAAAACCTGGTATCAAATGTTGTCCTTTTAAATCTACAACACGAGCATTACCTTTATAGTCACCTTCTTGAATATCATAAATAAAGCCATCACGCACTTCGATATATCCATTTTCAATCTTTGTTTTTTCAGTATAAACTTGTGCATTTTTTAAAATATAATTATCCATTTGTATGTCTCCTTAAAAATGTATTTAAATATTCCCCTAATTCGTTTATAATAAAGATAACATAACATTACGAGGGGGCTAATTAAATGAACACGTTATTAATTTGTATGGTTGGTGTAGCATTTATTACTGCGATGTTAACTGCTGGTCGCGATTCTAAAGACTATGGTCTTAAAGAAGAAGATTTAAATAAAGAACTTGAATCTTTAAAATCAAATAATTAATAACTGAGACCATTTGGCCTCAGTTTTTTTTATGATAAATTAGGATAATTTTGTTGTCTTAAAGCTTCATAAATTAAAATTGCAGCAGTGTTAGATAAATTTAATGATCTTACATTTTCATTCATTGGAATTCTTAAAGCCGTATCTTTATATTTTTCTTTAATCCAATCTGGAAGACCAGTCGTTTCTCTACCAAACACAAAATAATGATCTTCATCTAAACTACTATAATCAAATTCAGTGTGTGGTTGTGTACCAAATTTAGTTAATAAATAATAGTTTCCACCTTCTGTTTTCTCAAAAAATTCTTCAACACTATCATAATAAACAATATTTACGAATTTCCAGTAATCTAATCCTGCTCTTCTTAACATTTTATCATCAGTACTAAAACCTAAAGGTCTTATTAAATGTAAAGTTGTATCTGTTGCTGCACAACTACGTGCAATATTCCCTGTATTTGCTGGTATTTCTGGTTGATATAAAACTACATGATTTGTCATATTTTATTTTCTCCTAATCTCTAATCCTTTTATCATTTCTTCTTGAACTTCTTCAATTTCACGTTCATAGTGCGACATTATAAATGATCTTGCTTCTTCACCTTGAATTTGTCCAATTGCCCAAAATGCTGTACCTCTTATCATTGGTCTAGGATCTGTTAATGCAACATCTTTCAAATCAGGTATTGCACTTTCTTCATTAAAATGTGCAAGTGCAACAATTGCATTTCTTTGAATCGGTTTCTTTCCACGCCATGCACCAGCTAAATGTCCATAATTATTCTTAAATTCTTTGTTAGACATTTTTAATAATGGAACTAATCTAGGCTTCAAGACTTCAGGTTCTAAGACGATATCATCTTGTTCTGTGTTAATCCCTCTATTTCTTGGACATACTTGCTGACATGTATCACAACCATATAGTCTATTACCAATTTTATAACGATATTCATCTTTTAAATATCCTTTAGTTTGCGTTAAAAAGCTGATACATTTTTGACTATTTAATTGTCCATCACCCACTAATGCTCCAGTAGGACATCGATCTACACATATATTACAATCACCACAACTATCGATAACCGGGTCGTCAGGTTTAAATGGGATACTCACTAACATCTCACCTAAATAGCTCCATGTCCCTAAATCTTCATTTATAATAAAGCCATTTTTACCTGCAAATCCTAAGCCAGCTCTTTCAGCAACAGCTCGATCAGATAGAACACCTGTATCAACCATCGATTTCACTTCTACATCTGGTACTTTCTCTTGTAGGAATAAACTGAGTTTATCTAGTCGATTTCTCATAATCGTATGATAATCTTGACCCCAAGAAGCTCGTGCAAATAAACCTCGTCTGTCACCTCTTACACTTTTAGGTGCATCTTTTAATTTATTAGGATAACCTACTGCAATAGCAATTATTGATCTTGCAGATGGTAAAGTGAGTTTTGGAACTGTTCTTAATTCAATATCACTTTCTTCAAAACCAGACGCATAGCCCTTTGAGTGATAATCTTCTAATTTCTGTTTTAATTCATCAAAGGGATCTGCCGTTGTAAATCCAATGCTATCAATTCCAATAGAATGCGCGTAATCTATTACTTCTTGTTTCAATAAATCTAAATTCAAATTGATTCACCTCACTATCAAACATGCTTATATATTTTAACATATTTATATGAAAGTTTTAGATTTTAAAGTTATTTAAAACAAATTAAATCTTGAATATAAACAAAAAAGCTGCCAACAAAGATAGTGAATTTGTTGGCAGACTCATCATGTTGAATTGTTATATCTTTAAGAAGTAATCGTAGTACCTATTTCATTTGATATCGAACTCTTTAATAAAGCATGTTCTGATGATCCAGAAATAATTTTTACGCTTTTACAACCATCTTTTATAGCTGAAATTGCACCAGTAACTTTAGGTATCATTCCACCATATATTTCAGTCGTTTCAATATAATTATTAATATCTTTAATACTTAAGTTAGCTTGAACTTCATCTTTAATGAGTACACCTGGAATATCACTTATTAGAAATAAATCACCTTCCATTTCACTTGCAATTTTATAAGCTAAACTATCAGCATTAATATTGTATCGTTGTCCACTGATACTATCTATACCTATAGGAGCTACAACTGGGATACTATTTGAACAAATAAGTTCAAGAGCAGCTTTGTTAACTGAAGAACATTCTGCAACAAAACCGTATTTAGGATGAAGTGGTTCTATATCAAATAAATTCATATCTATTCCATTAACACCTATTGCTAATGGTTCATATTGATTGATTTGAAATACTACTTGAGGATTCACTTCACCTATCAATGTACTAGAAGTTTGTAGCAACACTTCCTCATCAGTTACACGTAATCCATCTACAAATTTACTTTCAACTCCTATTTTACTAAGTTGCTTATTTATAAATGGACCTCCACCATGCACGATTATGGGTACATAATTTTGCTTTTTTAAAGTGAGAATATCTTCAATTATTGATTTGTTAAGATTATTTAATATACTTCCGCCTATTTTAATTACTGCATACTTCACTTAAAGACCTCCAATTAGGTTCTATATAATGCATTAATTTTCACGTAATCATAAGATAAGTCGCACCCAAATGCTGTAGATGTAAAGGATGAATCACCAATCTTAGCATTGATTTCAATAGTATCCTGCTCCATTTTAGCTTTTAAATCTAACTCATCAAATGAAACATTCATTCCTTTGCTAACCAATAAATGATCACAGAGCCATACGTCTATATCAGTTGGATTTATCGTAATATCAGCATATCCAATTGCTGAAATGATTCTGCCAAAGTTTGGATCTGCTCCATGAATAGCCGTCTTGACTAGACTAGAACCGACGATTGTTTTAGCAATAATATTGTTTTGTTCTTTTGTTTCGGCACCAGTAACTTTAACTTTTATTAATTTCGTTGCACCTTCACCATCCCTAGCAATACTTTGTGCTAAATATCGACTTACATGTTGCACTGCTTTAGCAAATTTATTCCATTCAGGATGTTGCTTACATAATGGTTGGTTATTACTTTCACCATTTGCTAAAAGAATAACCATATCGTTAGTACTTGTATCTCCATCAACAGTAATCATATTAAAAGTTTCATCAACAGATTCTTTCAATAAACTATTTAAATCTTCAACTTCTACGTTTGCGTCTGTAGTCATAAATCCTAACATAGTAGCCATATTCGGATGTATCATACCTGATCCTTTACAAGTTCCACCAATTGTTATCACTTCATTATCAATAGTCACTTGTACAGCTATGTGCTTGGTTTCTTTATCTGTTGTTAAAATAGATTCATTAAAATTTTCAGAATTAAAATCATTTTGTATATCTATATTATTAACGCCATACTTTATTTTTTGCATTGGTAAAAATTCGCCTATTAAACCTGTTGAAGCAACTGCAATTTCATGTTCTGGTATTTGTAATTTTGATGCAGCCCATTTTTGAGTTTGTTTCGCATCTTCAACACCTCGTTTACCTGTACAAGCATTTGCTATTGCAGAATTAATGATTACTGCAGAAAGTTTATTATTAACACTTATACTCTCCTCTGTAACTTGTAATGGTGCAGCTTTGAAAGCATTTTGTGTATATACTGCTGCACAATTAGCTGGAACTGATGAAAATAGCCAACCAAAATCTTTCTTTTCTCTACGAAGGCCCACGTGTGTTCCACCTGCTACAAAGCCCTTAGGTGTCGCAACGTCACCTTCTTCTATAATTGTCAATTCAGAGTCAATTAATTGTTCAGTTTCTTCTAACATCAAATTCCTCCATTTCTAAGGATATACTGGTAATAAATTCAAACCTTCATCTTCATTAAATCCATATAAAATATTCATGTTTTGAATTGCTTGACCACTTGCACCTTTTACTAAATTATCTATTACAGTTACAATTACAGCTTTATTTCGTTCTTCGTCAACGTAAATACCTATATCGCAAAAATTACTACCTAATACTTCCTTAGTTTTTGGAAATTCACCTATTTTCCTAATACGGACAAATGGTTTATTTTGATAGGTTTTTATATACATTTTATGTAATGCTTCTTCTGATATTTGTTCATTTAAATCAACATAAATTGTAGCCAGTATGCCTCTTGTCATAGGAACAAGATGTGGTGTAAACATTACTTTAATATCAGATCCTGATAATTTTGATAAATATTGCTCAATTTCTGGCGTGTGTTTATGTGTTCCTAATTTGTAAGCAGAGAAATTCTCATTCGCTTCTCCATAATGAACATTCTGACTTAAACTTCTACCTGCACCAGAAATACCTGTTTTAGCATCTATAATTATTGATTCCTTATTAATTAAATTGTTTTTTAATAGTGGATGTAGAGAAAGTAAAGTCGCTGTTGGAAAACATCCTGGATTAGCAATAATTTTAGTTGAATCATTGTTTATATCGGACCACTCAGCTAAGCTATAATTAGCTTTATCAAGTATGCTTTGTTCAGCTGGTTTTTCACCATAATATTTTTCATATAATGCTGGATCTTTTAGTCTAAAATCTCCTGATAAATCAATAACTTTTATTCCTCGTTCAATTAATTTAGGAATAAAATGTTTACTCACATTTGATGGCGTAGCAAAAAATATTAAATCGCAATCTACTTTATCAACATCTAAACTTGAAAATGGTACATTAATATTGTCTTGCAAATGTGGAAAAGTTTCTTTAATGTCTTCCCCAGACTTAGAATGTGAAAATACATATTTAATATTCACTTCTTTATGTTGTTTGAGTAATCTAATTAGTTCAATTGCACCATATCCACTTCCGCCGACTATACCTATTTCTAACACGAAAACACCTCTTTTATTTTTTAGTATTACAATACTTTAGATAAAAATTGTTTCGTTCTACTATTTTGCGGATTATCAAAAATTTGTTCAGGTGTACCTTCTTCTTGTACAATTCCTTCATCCATAAAAATGACATGATCACTTACATTTTTAGCAAAGCCCATTTCATGTGTTACAACCACCATTGTCATGCCTTCTTTAGCTAAATCTTTCATAACACTTAACACTTCCCCAACTACTTCGGGATCAAGTGCTGAAGTTGGTTCGTCGAATAAAATAACTTCTGGATTCATAGCTAATGCCCTCGCAATAGCGACACGCTGCTTTTGTCCTCCAGAAAGTTTTGAAGGATAAACATCCGATTTATCTTCTAATCCAACTTTTTCAAGCAACTGATGAGCTTGTTTTTCTAATTCAGATTTATTTCCTTTTTTTAAAGTCAAAGGCGTTAAAGTAACATTATCTATAACTTTTTTGTGAGGGAACAAATTAAAGCTTTGGAACACCATTCCCATTTTTTGTCTTAATTGATCCAGCTTTGCTCCCTTAGTATTCGTTAGATCATTGTTTTCAAAAATAATTTGACCTGAAGTAGGATCTTCTAATAAGTTTAAACATCTTAATAGCGTACTTTTACCACTACCTGATGGACCTATTATGGCAACTACTTCTCCTTTTTCAATATTTAAATTAATACCTTTTAATACTTCATTTTTACCAAATGTTTTGTGTAAATCATTAACTTTAATCACTGACACTGAACCTCCTTTCAGCAATATACATCACTCTAGATAACGTAAACGTTAAAATGAAGTACAATACTGCTGCTACTAACAATGGTGTGAATGGATCAAACGACGCACCTTGCACAACTTGTGCATTAAACATTAATTCACTAACACCTATTACTGATACAATAGATGATTCTTTAATTACAGTTACGAACTCATTACCTAAAGCTGGTAGTATATTTTTAATGGCTTGAGGCATAATAACTTTTTTCATAGCTTGTGATTTATTTAAACCTAATGATCTTGCGGCTTCCATTTGACCATTATCAACTGCATTAATCCCTGCTCTAATAATTTCTGCTATGTAAGCACTACAGTTAATAATAAGCGCGATAATACCACAAATAAGTGCAGATAAATCTAAACCAAGTACTGCTGTTGTACCAAAATACACTAAAAATACTTGAACTAATAAAGGCGTTCCTCTTATAAATTCTATATAAACTGATGCAATAGATTTTAAGATTTTACTGTTGCTTAATTTCATCAATGCAAAGAAAACACCAATAAGTGCACCAGCTACAACTCCTAAGAATGATAATAGAATTGTATATCCAACACCATGTAAGAAATAAGATCCATATTTGCTAAAAAATGATCCATCATCAAACATTGCTTCTGTGGCTTTATCTTGATAATCTTTTATCAAATTATTATCTCGAACTTCTTTAACACTTTTATTGACTCTCTCCATTAATTGAGGAGAATCTTTAGGTAAAGCGATGGCAGTTGTTTTATCTGCATCAGAAAAATCAACATCTGAATAAGTTAAATTTGGATTTTTCTCTAAATATGCATCTGCTACAGGACCTTCAATAATCATTCCATCTACTTTTCCTGAATTAAGTGACATAATAACTTCAGGTACCCTTGCAAGTGAGCTCACTTGAGAGTCTGGCATTTCAGTTTTTGCTAATTCTTCTTGAGTTGTTTGCTTTTGTACTCCAATCATTTTTCCTTTGAAATCTTCAATTGTTTTTAATTTATCTTTATCTTTCTTTTGAACAATTAGTCTTTGCTTAACTTCCATATAGTGATCTGAAAAATCAACTTCTTTTTTTCTTTCAGGAGTCGGTGCCATACCTGATATAATCATATCTATTTTCCCAGTTTTTAAAGCACCTAATAAACTATCAAATTGCATATTCACTATTTTAAGCTTTATACCATTGTCTTTCGCAATTTTTTTAGCTAGCTCAATATCTATACCTGCATACTCACGCTTTCCATCTTTGGTATGTTCAAATTCATATGGTGCATAATCTGCTGATAAACCTACTCTTAGCTCGCCACGTTCTTTAGCTTTTTCCCACTGGTCAGTTTCTTGGGCGTGTGACTGTTTGGGGACTAAATATGGAATAGTAAGTAGTAAACAAACTGTTATAAGTACTACTTTCACAAATAAATTTCTTTTCAAAGTTGTAACCTCCTGAATTAATAATATTCATTATTATACGCATTTATGTAATTTTATGCAATGCTTTTTATAAAAGTTTTTGAATGGTTATTCATTTAGTCGTTACTAAATATAATCTCATTTTAAAATCAAATTTTTGTAATCACTGTTATAACACTATTAAAAATAACTAGCACTGATTTAATGCACTTATAAATGTGATATCAATATGCAAATTTATGAATAATGATTTATTCTACCTCACTTTATGAAAACAAACAATATATTTTCATAATATTCTAATAATTATAGTTAAATTTGTATATAAAATGTAATATAAAAAAGCGTCCTCTAACTGAGGGCGCTTTTTAGTATTCAATTCTTATGCATTTTCTTTAAACAAAAACATTTCCTGATTATATTTAGGCAATAATTTCAAACATAATCTATGTACAATATAAGCAAATACAAATGGTATAACAAAGTACGCGAATATTAAAAGAACTATATTTACAATTATTGAGCCGTCCATATATTTTATTGCATTAGCTGGACCAACAAAACCTGTATATCCGAATCCTGTTGACATAGGTGTTCCTTTTATTCCTACAAAATACGTTAGCAAACCACTCATTAACCCATTAATGATCAACGGTATTGCTATTATTGGATTTTTAAAGTAGACAGGTATCATCATTTTTGCAGCACCAATAATAAGTACGATATTAATCCCTTTATCATTTACTTTCCATGATCCCATTAAGAATGTTACACATGCCGCAACGATTCCCATATTACCTGCACCTGAACTTAGACCTTCTAATCCTACAGCTGTTGCAATTGCTACCACTGAAATTGGAGTGACCATAAGGAGAGCATATGTAATTGCTATCAAAATACACATTAACAATGGATTTAAAGTCGAGAATTGTTCTATTAATTTTCCAATGCCTTTTGTTACATTACTTACATATGGCAAAGTAAGCATTCCAATAAAACCACTAACTACCGAAATAAATATTGGCATAATTAGCATATCTAAAGAACCAAATTTACCTTTTAATTTAATCATTAAATAACAACTAATGATTAATACAACTATTAAATTGACCACATCACCAATACTAACAAACATAAATTGGCCATTTTGGACTTTCACAGCACCTGAACCTATTAATCCAGCTGCCCCTATCATCACGGCATCTGTAGCTTGGAATTTAAATTGATTAGCTACAATTATTCCTATAATAAAACTCATAGCATATTGCATAAGTAATAAAGCTTGGTTAAACATTTCAAGTACAGGGTGAAACTGTGATAAGTAACTAAATAAAACACCTAATATTGCATTTGGTATAAGCGCAATAACAATACCTACACCTATACCATTTAATATGTTAAAGAAAAATTCCTTTACAGTGAAATGTCTATCCATAAAATTCCTCCATATTTAAATATGTATTAATCATATATGAGTTTATTTTAATAGACAATCACATTTTTAATTTTAAATAATTGTACCTTGATGAAATCGCATTTTCCACTGGTTATTTTTTCTGATCCACAAAGTACTTCTATTCGTTAATACATTATCCGTCTCATTGAATAATTTATATGTAACCAATACAATGCCTTTTTGAATCTTGTCAGTTACAAAGTCACTAATTTGATATTCAAAAGTATGTAAAGTGCTGTTTTCAATATCATTTTTATAAATGACTCTACCCGACTTTCCAATCTCTTTGAAATTATCATCAAGTAAATCTAGTATAATGTTATGATCTAATCTATTATTTGCGTTTAAATGAGAACATTCCAGTTCAAAAAATTGTTGTTTAATAAATTTCACCTACTTTATAATTTAAAGATAATTTTTAAGTTAATATGCTAAAATATTTATATAATATATAGTATAAATGAGGGGGAATCCGAATGACAAATCTAAAAGAAGTCGCAAGAAAAGCTGGTGTTTCTCCCAGTACTGTTTCAAGAGTAATTAATAACCACCCTTATGTAAACGAAGAGAAAAGGAATAGAGTACTCCAAGTTATAGAAGAAATAAATTATATACCTAACATTAATGCCATACATTTAAAAAAAGGTAAAACAAACTTAATAGGTGTTGTTATTCCTTTTTCTAATCATCCTTATTTTTCTCAGCTAATACAAGGTATATCAGAAGAAGCAATTAAATTAAACAAGAAAATTGTACTTTTCCAAACTTCTTATGATAACGACCAAGAAATAGACGCTTTAGAAATGCTTAAACTAAAACAACTAGACGCCTTAATTATATGTTCAAGAAATATTTCATTAAATATAATCGAACAGTATGTTGAATATGGTCCTATCTCTATTTTTGAAGATATAACACATTCTAAGCTTCGTACAACCTATATAGATCACTATAAAGCCTTTTACACGGCATTAAACCATTTGTACGAACATGGACATCGAAATATCTCATGTGCTATTAATAGAAAGAATAGTACAAGTTCATTATTAAGGATTGCAGCTTATAAAGATTTTTGCAAAGAAAAATCACTAACTTTCAATAATAAAAAGATTTATGAAAATTATGTATTACTAGAAGATGGTTATATACTTGCTAAAGATTTAAATAAATCACCAACTCCCCCATCAGCAATTATAGTTTCAGGTGACAACACTGCTGCTGGTCTATTACTAAGTATAAACAATGATGCAAAAGAACATTTATCTATTATTGGCTTTGAAAATCATAAAATATCAGAGATGCTTAATTTGACAACGATAGAAATACCACTTATCAATATAGGCAAAAGTCTCTTTAACCAATTATACGATAATAATATAACACATCACTTTTTTGAAACTAAATTAATAAAAAGAAATTCTGTAAAAAATATTAATTGTTGACATGAAATGCATTTCATAGATTATCCTTTATTTAATCACATATCTTAGGGGGTAATTTAAATGAATAAACAAAAAGTCGGCATTGATGGGTGTAACATTACTTCAGAAATATATGTAGAATTAGTTCAACACACAAGAAATATTGACATAGTAGCGTGTGCAGATGATAATTTAACAAAAGCAATTAATATGAAAGATAAATACGGAATTCCAAAAGTAATGACAAGAAGTAAGTTGTATAATGATCAAAAAATTGATTATATTATAAAACTTTAAATTGCAGGTTAGTAAAAGAAGAAGACAGTAATCTAATGATGAAATTATAAAAGGCTGAGACAAATTAATTGTCTCAGCCTTTTTGTTATAAGTACCGGTGGTCGGGTTCGAACCGACACGTCCTCAACGGACACGGGATTTTGAGTCCCGCGTGTCTGCCAATTCCACCACACCGGCATAATTATATTTCCTACAAAAAAATCTTCCCAATGGAAGAAATAATGGAGCGGAAGATAGGACTTACACCTATATCTCATTCCGGGAAGGAATGTATTCTAAGAGTTGAAATACTCCCGCATTTTAATAATTAGTAGTTCTGAAAAATAATGGAGCGGAAGATAGGATTTACACCTATATCTCATTCCGGGAAGGAATGTATTCTAAGAGTTGAAATACTCCCGCAAAATATTAATGGAGGCGGCAACCGGATTTGAACCGGTGAATAGAGGTTTTGCAGACCTCTGCCTTACCACTTGGCTATGCCGCCAGACTACTGGGCTAGCTGGATTCGAACCAGCGCGTGACGGAGTCAAAGTCCGTTGCCTTACCGCTTGGCTATAGCCCATTAATAAAAGTAAGGGCGGCTGATGGGAATCGAACCCACGCGTGTCGGAACCACAATCCGATGCGTTAACCACTTCGCCACAACCGCCATGGCAGGGGCAGTAGGAATCGAACCCACATCAAAGGTTTTGGAGACCTCTATTCTACCGTTAAACTATGCCCCTATTAAATTATAAGAAATATGGTGGAGGGGGGCAGATTCGAACTGCCGAACCCGAAGGAGCGGATTTACAGTCCGCCGCGTTTAGCCACTTCGCTACCCCTCCGATAGATGGTGCCGGCCAGAGGACTTGAACCCCCAACCTACTGATTACAAGTCAGTTGCTCTACCAATTGAGCTAGGCCGGCATAATGTTAAAAGATGGCTCAGGACGGAATCGAACCGCCGACACAAGGATTTTCAGTCCTTTGCTCTACCGACTGAGCTACTGAGCCATACATAAAATTTTAAAAAATGGCGGTCCCGACGGGAATCGAACCCGCGATCTCCTGCGTGACAGGCAGGCATGTTAACCGCTACACCACGGGACCTAAAATAATAATTGCGGGAGGTGGATTTGAACCACCGACCTTCGGGTTATGAGCCCGACGAGCTACCGAACTGCTCCATCCCGCGATAATAATAATTTAATTTTACAAATATAATGGCGGAGGAAGAGGGATTCGAACCCCCGCGAGCCGTTAAGCCCCTGTCGGTTTTCAAGACCGATCCCTTCAGCCGAACTTGGGTATTCCTCCACTATATAAGTATGGACCTTGCAGGACTCGAACCTGCGACCCAACGGTTATGAGCCGTTTGCTCTGACCAACTGAGCTAAAGGTCCAAAATTTAAAATATGTATTTCATATTCAAAATTTTAATGGCGGCAGAGGGGATCGAACCCCCGACCTCACGGGTATGAACCGTACGCTCTAGCCAGCTGAGCTACGCCGCCGTAATAATATTATTTTAAATGGTGGAGACTAGCGGGATCGAACCGCTGACCTCCTGCGTGCAAAGCAGGCGCTCTCCCATCTGAGCTAAGCCCCCAAGATTTAATAGAAGTCGGGAAGACAGGATTCGAACCTGCGACCCCTTGGTCCCAAACCAAGTGCTCTACCAAGCTGAGCTACTTCCCGTAACCAAAAATGGTCATTACGCGCCCGAGAGGAGTCGAACCCCTAGCCTCTTGATCCGTAGTCAAACGCTCTATCCAATTGAGCTACGGGCGCTAAAAATGGTGCCGAGGACCGGAATCGAACCGGTACGGTAATCACTTACCGCAGGATTTTAAGTCCTGTGCGTCTGCCAGTTCCGCCACCCCGGCAAATAATGGAGCAGAAGACGGGATTCGAACCCGCGACCCCAACCTTGGCAAGGTTGTATTCTACCGCTGAACTACTTCTGCAAGATTAAATGCTTGAATCATATTAATAAAATGCGGGTGAAGGGAGTCGAACCCCCACGCCTTGCGGCGCTAGATCCTAAGTCTAGTGCGTCTGCCAATTCCGCCACACCCGCTATGAGCCATAGAGGATTCGAACCTCTGACCCTCTGATTAAAAGTCAGATGCTCTACCAACTGAGCTAATGGCTCTAAA
>NZ_MWJM01000009.1:0-95649 GCF_002018435.1 Mammaliicoccus fleurettii
TATATTTTGTTAATACCCTAGAAAAACCAAAGGTTGATTACATCTAAAGATATTACACAAAATTATGGACTTGACTCGTATTTTGCGTTTCTGGACCGTTAATTATTTTTATCGGTCCGTATTTTCTGTTTCTGGACCGTTAATTTATTTTATCGGTCCGTATTTCCTGTTTCTGGACCGTTAATTATTTTTATCGGTCCGTATTTTGCGTTTCAAAATACTTTTCATTCACTGAGCATAATACTTTGTGCTTTTTCCAGTTCCAATTCTTTTAAAATTATTATATAAAACCCTTTTGATAGAACTTCTATAAACACCTGTCCATTCTTCTGCTTCTTTGACTGAAAAAGGTGCATCTTTCAATAAATATAATTCTTTTAATGATTTTATAATAATATCACTTCTCATCAATACGGTACCACAATGGTTGCAGTTTAAATATTTTCGTTTATTATAAATCAACTCTGTTTGCAACATCTTCCGACATTTTGTACATCTTACCCCTCCATTTATCTCATCAAACTGTATTTTTTGAAAATGTTTATTGTTGGTTAAAAATGGCTGGTGTAGTGATTTCAACTTGTCATAAATCAATTTATTGTGATCATATTTGAAGTTATTTGATACCATTTCTTTTAATTTGTACAACTCGCTATTCACTAAAATATCCACTTTAGATCTTAAATCACCATGTAATGTAAATGTTGGATGTATAAATACAATATAACTTTTCACCCTTCTATTTATATTATATTTCTGAATAACTCTTTTTAATCCATCATGTGCTACTTCAAATTGATTAATAAGATCTTTTGCTACATAACCAGAACTTCTATATAGCTTTTGGTTGTCATAATAATAGTCTCCTGTGAAATTTTTAATTTCAAATTGAATGATTTCATCATCAGTTACCACTAAGAAATCAAATTGAATTTGGTTGTAATTTTTAATTTGTAAATCATATATCCACCATAGACCTTCTATTTCATTTAGAAGGCTAGCAAATTGCTTTTCTCCTTCGAAACCTTGTTTAATGACTTGGTATTGTTCATCTAATTCTTTTGGAAAATCTTCCACCCTTTCTTTAACCGCTTCAACATAATCAATGAATAAATTGTTAATCAACTTCAAAATTTTTTCACCTCATATTTTCAAAATTTCACTTACAAATCAAAAAAAGCCCTCCGAATAAAAATTCGGGGACTTTTTTAAAATCATTCTCATATTATAGTCTGTCTTCTAATTCTTTTTTCAAATCTTCAAATCCTGGTTTACCAAGTAGAGCAAACATATTTTGTTTATATGCTTCAACTCCTGGTTGGTTGAATGGATTAACGCCTAGTAAGTATCCACTCATAGCACAAGCCAACTCGAAGAAGTATACAACATAGCCGAATGTATATGCATCTAATTGAGGCACTTTAACAACTAAGTTTGGTACGCCACCATCTGTATGAGCTAATAGTGTACCTTGGAATGCTTTAGTGTTAACAAAATCAACAGTTTCACCTGCTAAGAAGTTCAAACCATCTAAATCGTCTTTATCTTCTTCTATTGTAATATCATGTTTAGGGCTCTCAACTTTAACAACTGTTTCAAATAAGAAACGACGTCCTTCTTGTACATATTGTCCTAATGAGTGAAGGTCAGATGTAAAGTTTGCACTTGAAGGATAAATACCTTTATAGTCTTTACCTTCTGATTCACCGAATAGTTGTTTCCACCATTCACTAAAGTATTGTAATGCAGGCTCATAGTTAATTAACATTTCAGTTGAATAACCTTTTGCATAAAGAATATTACGGATTGCTGCATATTGATATGCAATATTTTCTTCAAGTTCAGATGATGATAAATCTTCACGTGCTGCAGCAGCACCATTCATCATTTCTTGAATATCTACACCACTTGCTGCAATTGGTAGTAATCCTACAGCTGTTAATACTGAATATCTACCACCTACGTCATCTGGCACTACAAATGTTTCGTAACCTTCTCCAGTAGCTAAATCATTTAAAGCACCTTTTTCTTTATCTGTAGTAGCAAAGATACGATTTTTAGCTTCATCTTTACCATATTTTTCTTCTAAAATTTTCTTGAAAATTCTAAATGCTACAGCTGGTTCAGTCGTTGTACCTGATTTAGAAATAACATTAATAGAGAAATCTTTACCATCTATATATTCAATTAAATCATGTACATATGATGATGATAAATGATGTCCAACAAATATAATCTGAGGATTCTCACCTTTTTCGTAGTTAGCAAATGTTGAATTCAACATCTCTACTGCAGCACGTGCACCTAAATAAGAACCACCAATACCGATAACAAGTAATACTTCTGATTGTTCTTTAATACGTTTAGAAGCTGATAAGATTCGATCAAATTCTTCTTTATCGTAATCAACAGGTAAATCAACCCATCCTAAAAAGTCACTACCTGCTCCTGTTTTTTCATGTATAACATGATGTATATTCTTTACTAAATCTCTTGATTGGTCTAGTTCATGTTCACCAAAAAACGTTAATGCTTTTTTATAATCAAATTGAATATGTGACATAGTATCCTCCTATTGAATTCATAGTTAATTTAAACAACGTCTTTATTTTACTCTAGTTTTCATAGGCTTTCAATTGAAATGTAACGATATACTTTGTAATGCATAAATATTTAATAAAACTATTGAAAATACAAAATCAATATGGTATCGTATGTTTATCGATTAAATATACAAGATATTAAATATTAATACAAAAGGGAGCGATTTAAGTTATGTCTAATAAAGTAGTTTTAGCTTACTCAGGTGGTTTAGATACAAGTGTTGCAGTAAAATGGTTAATAGAAAAAGGTTATTCAATAGTTGCATGTTGTTTAGATGTTGGTGAAGGTAAAGACTTAGACCTTGTACAACAAAAAGCATTCGATATGGGCGCAGAACAATCATATGTCATTGACGCTACTAAAGAATTTAGCGAAGATTTTGTTGGTTATGCAATTAAAGGTAATACAATGTATGAAGGAACATATCCTTTAGTATCTGCATTAAGTAGACCTCTTATTTCCAAAAAATTAGTAGAAATAGCTCAAGCTGAAGACGCTATTGCTATCGCACATGGTTGTACTGGTAAAGGTAATGACCAAGTACGTTTTGAAGTTGCTATTAAATCATTAGCACCACATATTAAAGTATTAGCACCAGTTCGTGAATGGTCTTGGAGTCGTGAGGAAGAAATTGATTATGCAAAAAAACATAATATTCCTATTCCTATCAATTTAGACTCTCCTTATTCAATTGACCAAAATTTATGGGGTCGTAGTAATGAATGTGGTATTTTAGAAGATCCATTCGCAACACCACCAGAAGATGCATATGATTTAACTAATCCAATAGAAGAAACTCCGGATACACCAGAAGAACTTGAAATTGTTTTTGAAAATGGATTACCTACTTCAATAAATAATAAGTCGTATCCATTAGATCAACTCATTTTAAATTTAAATGAAATTGCTGGTTTACATGGTATCGGAAGAATTGACCATGTAGAAAATCGTCTAGTTGGAATTAAATCTCGTGAAGTGTACGAAACACCTGGTGCAAAAGTAATTATGGAAGCACATAAAGCTTTAGAAACGATTACTTTAACTAAAGATGTTGCACATTTCAAACCAGTTATCGAAAAACAATTATCAGAACAAATTTATAATGGCTTATGGTTCTCACCTTTAACTGAGAGCTTAAAACAATTTATTGATTCTACTCAAACTCAAGTAACTGGTACAGTACGTGTTAAACTATTCAAAGGAAATGTTATTGTAAATGGACGTAAATCTCCATTTAGTTTATATAATGAAGAACTTGCAACATATACTAAAGAAGATGCATTTAATCAAGAAGCTGCAGTAGGATTTATCGAAATCTTTGGCTTACCTACAAAAGTTAAAGCATTATTAGAAACAGAGGGTGTTTTAAAATGACAAAAAAAGCATGGGGTGGAAGATTCGAGTCTAACCCTGAATCATGGGTAGATGCATTCAATGCATCTATCCATTTTGATAAAAATTTGATTGATCAAGATATACAAGGCAGTATTGCGCACGCAACAATGCTTGCTGAACAAAATATTATTCAAAATGATGAAGCTGAATTAATTATTCAAGGTTTAAAAGAAATAAAACAAGATTATTACAACAATAATTTAGAACTATCAGAATCATTAGAAGACATTCATTTAAACGTTGAACACGCATTAATTCAAAAAATTGGTCAAGTCGGTGGAAAGCTACATACAGGTAGAAGTAGAAATGATCAAGTTGCAACTGACATGCATCTTTATACAAAGGAAAATGTCCAAGAAATTATTAAACTTGTTGAATCTTTACAAAAATCTATTATCAGCATTGCAGATGATCATATTCATACAATTATGCCGGGTTATACACACCTTCAAAGAGCACAACCAATATCGTTTGCTCACCATATAATGACGTATTTTTGGATGTTAGAACGTGATAAATCAAGATTTAATGACAGCATTAAAAGGATTGATATTAATCCACTTGGTGCAGCAGCATTAAGTGGCACTACACATCCAATAGATAGACATCGTACACAAGAACTTCTAGGTTTCAGTAGTTTGTATGAAAATAGTCTTGATGCTGTAAGTGACCGTGATTACATTGTTGAAACATTGCATAACATTTCATTAACGATGGTCCATTTATCAAGATTTGCTGAAGAAATCATATTTTGGTCTACAGATGAAGCTAAGTTCGTTACTTTATCAGATAGCTTTTCAACAGGATCTTCTATTATGCCACAAAAGAAAAATCCAGATATGGCAGAATTGATTAGAGGTAAAGTAGGAAGAACAACTGGTTACTTAATGAGTATGTTAGTTACTTTAAAAGGACTACCTTTAGCCTATAACAAGGATATGCAAGAAGATAAAGAAGGATTGTTTGATGCTATTCATACTATTAAAGGATCTTTACGTATATTTGAAGGTATGATTACATCAATGCAAGTCATTAAAGATCGTTTAAATGAAACAGTTCATAAAGACTTTTCAAATGCGACAGAATTGGCAGATTACTTAGTAGAACAAAATATACCATTTAGAGAAGCACACGAAATTGTAGGTAAAATCGTATTATGGTGTATACAAAATGGAAAATATTTATTAGATGTACCTTTAGAACAGTATCAATCATATAACAATAAAATCGAATCCAATGTATATGATTATTTAAAACCTGAAAATTGCTTAAGCCGTAGAAAAAGTTATGGTTCAACAGGACAAGAGTCCGTACAACATCAGATTAATGTAGCTAAAGAACTTATTTAAAATAAAATTATTATTCCAGAGGCTGGGACAATTAAATTGTCTCAGCCTCCATTTTGTAGTCAAATCTGCTTTTAATGGACTTCTTATCAGCAATTTTACCTAGTATTGCTTTTAATGCACCTCTTATCAGCTATTTTACCGAGTATTGCTTTTAATACACCTCTTATCAGCTATTTTACCTAGAATTGCTTTTAATGGACTTCTTATCAGCAATTTTACCTAAATCTGCTTTTAACGCACCCCTTATCAGCAATTTTACCTAGTATTGCTTTTAATGGACCTCTTATCAGCTATTTTACTGAGAATTGCTTTTAACACACCCTTATCAGCTATTTTACCTAGAATTGCTTTTAATGGACTTCTTATCAGCAATTTTACCTAAATCTGCTTTTAACGCATCACTTATAAGTATAATCGTAGAAAAAATGCATATAAAAATAGATCATTAGTAACGATTTTGTAAGTGCGGACGCCTGAGGGAATAGTATGCGTGAGAGACTACAGGCTCGATCCATACCCCTAGGCAAGCATGCACGTACAAAATCGTAAAGTATTATAAAAAATAAGCATATCACTATAAACTTTTAAAAAATCAGTTAAGTGATATGCTTATTTATTTTGAGTTAGAATTTATGTCCCAAAATCATTTTGAGGGTGAGACAAATTAATTGTCTCACCCTCAAATCATTCTATTCACAGTAGATTACTGGATTGAAGCTTATGCCCAACCTCTGTATCTAGCTGCTTCTGCTGTACGTTTAATACCTACAATATAAGCTGCTAAACGCATATCTATTTTTCTGTTTTCTGATAAGTTATAAACTGTATCAAATGCTTTAACTAGTTTTTCACGTAATTTTTCATTAACTTCTTCTTCAGTCCAATAATAACCTTGATTATTTTGTACCCACTCAAAGTATGAAACCGTTACGCCACCTGCACTTGCTAATACATCTGGTACTAATAAAATACCACGTTCACTTAAAATTTTAGTAGCTCCCATTGTAGTTGGACCATTTGCTGCTTCAACAATAATATTAGCTTTTATGTCATTTGCATTTTCTTCAGTAATTTGATTTGAGATTGCTGCTGGAACAAGAATGTCACAGTCAATTTCAAATAATTCTTTATTTGAAATAGTATCATCAAATAAATTAGTAACAGTTCCAAAGCTATCACGACGATCCAATAAATAATCGATATCTAAACCTTCAGGATCATGAAGTGCACCATAAGCATCAGAGATACCTACAATTTTTGCCCCTTGGTCATATAAGAATTTCGCTAAGAAACTACCGGCATTACCGAAGCCTTGTATAACGACTCTAGAACCTTCGATTGTTTTACCGCGTCTTTTGGCAGCTTGTTCAATTGCAATAACTACACCTAATGCAGTAGAACGGTCTCTACCTTGAGAACCACCTAACACAATTGGCTTACCAGTAATGAATCCAGGTGAATTAAATTCATCCATTTGACTGTATTCATCCATCATCCAAGCCATAATTTGTGAATTTGTAAATACATCTGGTGCTGGTATATCTTTTGTTGGCCCTACTATTTGAGAAATAGCACGAACATATCCACGAGATAATCTTTCAACTTCATGAATACTCATTTGTCTTGGGTCACAAACGATACCACCTTTACCGCCACCATATGGTAAATCTACAATTCCACATTTTAATGTCATCCACATAGATAAAGCTGTTACTTCTTCAACGTCAACATCAGGATGGAAACGTACGCCACCTTTTGTTGGACCAACTGCATCATTATGTTGGGCACGATACCCAGTAAACGTCTTAACAGAACCGTCATCCATTCTAACTGGTATACGCACTGTTAATAATCTCATTGGTTCCTTAATTAAATCGTACATCCCCTCATCAAAACCTAATTTATTAAGGGCTACACCAATAATTTCTTGTGTCGATGAAACTAAATTTAAATTTTCGCTCATGATCCTCTTCGCCTCTTTTTTAAATACTTTTAATCTCTAAATAATTGTAACATAATTGATTATTTTTAAAAGGTCTTTAACACTTTTTTGTAAACGTTATCAGCTTTTTTATTTAAAAACAGACTTAACTTGATCAAGTGCCCAATCTAAATCTTCTTTTTCAATGATTAATGGCGGTGCAAAACGGATTACTGTATCATGAGTTTCTTTACATAATAGTCCTAATTCTTTTAATTTCTCACAATATGGTCTAGCATCTTCAGTTAACTCGATTCCGATGAATAATCCTTTACCTCTTACTTCTTTAATAGATGGATGTTCGATTTTTTTCAATTCATCTTTGAAGTAAGTACCAAGCTCTAATGAACGCTCTGATAATTTTTCATCAATTATTACATCTAATGCTGCATTTGAAACAGCAGCAGCAAGTGGATTACCACCAAAAGTAGAACCATGAGAACCTGGATTAAATACTTCTAATATTTCTTTATTACCTACAATACATGAAATTGGGAATACGCCTCCGCCTAATGCTTTACCAAGAATATACATATCTGGTTGTACGTTATCCCAATCAGTAGCAAATAATTTTCCAGTTCTTCCTAAACCTGCTTGAATTTCATCTGCTATAAACAACACATTATTTTCATCACAGACTTCTCTAATTTGTTTTAAATAGCCATCTTCAGGTACATTAATACCCGCTTCACCTTGAATAGGCTCAATTAACACAGCTGCTGTGTTAGGTGTAATAGCTGATTTAATTTGCTCAATATCACCAAAATCAACGAGTTTAAATCCTCCTAATAATGGACCATAACCTCTTTGATATTCTTTTTCTGAAGAAAGTGAAACTGCAGCCATAGTACGACCATGGAAGTTTCCATTCATCGCAATAATTTCTGCTTTATTATCTTCTACACCTTTCACTTGATATGCCCAACGTCTTGCAGCTTTAATTGCTGTTTCAACAGCTTCTGCACCTGTATTCATAGGTAGTACCATTTCTTTGTTGGCAAGTTTACATATTTTTTCATACCATGGACCTAATTGATCACTATGGAATGCACGTGAAGTTAGTGTTACACGATCCGCTTGATCTTTTAATGCTTGGATGATTTTCGGATGACGATGACCTTGGTTAACAGCTGAATATGCTGATAACATATCTAAATAACGATTACCCTCTGGATCTTTCACCCAAATGCCTTCTGCTTCTGAAATTACAATTGGTAATGGCAAATAGTTTGGAGCACCAAATGTATTTGTTTGTTCAATTATTTCTTGTGATTTTGTCATATTAAATCTCCTCCCATTAAAACAGTAGAGCATGTATACGCCCTACTGTATTTTGAATATTCCAACATCATTATAACATTTCTGACGTAGTTCGTCCTTGTAAATGAAGTACTAAGTAATCTGGGCCTCCAGCTTTTGAGTCTGTACCAGACATTTTGAACCCACCAAATGGTTGATATCCAACAATCGCGCCTGTACAACCTCTATTAAAGTATAAGTTACCTACTAAGAAGTTTTTGCGTGCTTGTTCTAATTTAAATCTATTATTAGAAATAACGCCGCCTGTTAAGCCATATTCAGTGTTGTTAGCAAATTCGATTGCTTGATCA
This sequence comes from Mammaliicoccus fleurettii, assembly GCF_002018435.1. Classification (NCBI taxonomy): domain Bacteria; kingdom Bacillati; phylum Bacillota; class Bacilli; order Caryophanales; family Staphylococcaceae; genus Mammaliicoccus; species Mammaliicoccus fleurettii. Next base: position 8,940 of record NZ_MWJM01000009.1, read on the forward strand.
AAATCTTTTGCTTTACTGAAACCAACAACTGGTCCAAAGATTTCTTCTTGCATCACTCTATCATCATGTTTCAAATCAGCTATAACAGTTGGGTTAACAAAATGACCTTTTTCTTCATCAGTTGTTCCACCAGCTACAATACGGCCTTCTTTTTTACCGATTTCAATATATTTTTTAATTTTATTTAATGAATTTTCATCGATTACAGGTCCCATATAATTTTCATGATTTGTAGAATCGCCGACTGTTAATTTTTCAGTACGCTCAACCACTTTATCTAATAAATCATCATAAATATCTTCAACAGCAATTACACGAGAACATGCAGAACATTTTTGTCCTGAAAAACCGAATGCTGATTGTACTATAGAATCTGCAGCTAAATCTAAATCACCTTCAGAATCAACAATGATAGTATCTTTACCACCCATCTCAGCAATTACACGCTTAAGATGTGTTTGACCTTTTTGTACTTTTGCTGCTCTTTCATAAATAGATACACCAACATCGCGAGAACCTGTGAATGAAATTAAACTTGTATCTTTATGATCAATTAAGTAATCACCGATTTCACTTGATGAACCAGGTATATAGTTTACTACCCCTTTTGGTAAACCAGCTTCTTCAAGAACTTCCATAAATTTATAAGCAATAACAGGTGTTTTTGAAGATGGCTTTAACAATACCGTATTACCTGTAACGATTGGTGCTACAGTAGTTCCTGCCATAATAGCAAATGCAAAGTTCCAAGGTGAAATAACGACACTAACACCAATTGGTAAATAATTATATTTATTATATTCTCCAGGACGGCTTTCTACTTTTTTACCGTCTTTTAGTTCTAACATTTGGCGCGCATAGTATTCCATAAAGTCAATCGCTTCAGCTGTATCAGCATCAGCTTCTTTCCATGGTTTACCACCTTCTTTAGAAAGTAACGCTGAGAATTCATGTTTGCGGCGTCTAGTAATTGCAGCTGCTCTAAATAACACATCTGCACGAACAATTGGATCAGTTTCTCTCCAAGTTTTAAAAGCTTCTTTAGCCGCTTCCATTGCTTTTTCAGCATGCTTTTTGTTTGCTTTAGAAACTAGTCCAACTGTTTCTTCTATATTAGAAGGATTATAAGAACGTGTTTTATCATCAGTAAAAATTCTTTCCCCTCCAACAATAATCGGATATTCTTTTCCTAAATATCCTTCAACAGTTTTAAGACCTTCTAAATAAGCAGCCTTATTCTCCTCTTTCGCAAAATCAGTAAATGGTTCGTGTTTGTATGGAATCATTAAAGTAAACCTCCCTATGTTTATATGGGGCAAAAAAAGAAACCCCTTACATTCCTATAATGACACACTTTTATAGATTACTTCAAGCTATTTTTTTCAAAAATTAAGGATTAAAATAAGTTGTAAAATTACTTCAGATAAATATACAAAAAGACGATTAAAAGTTCACTTAAACACTATAAAAATTTAATATTTTTTCATAATTTTCACTTACAAATAGCAGTGTTTTATTCTTTATAGTCCTTTAAACAAAAAATGAGTATACAAAAAGACGATTAAATAATTATTTAATCGTCTTCAAGATGCTTATTAGATTGATTAATCCATTTAGGCAACCTTTCTTCTAAAGGTTGAAACCCATATTTTTCTGTCTCACGTATTTCATCTAGAACTGAACGCTTTTCTTTCTTACGCTCTTGTCTCTTGAAATACTCATTCTCTTTTAGTGATAAATTTAGTTTACCATCTACTTCAACTTTGATCACTTTTGCCTTAACAATTTGACCAACACTTAAAAATTGATTGAGATTATGCACGTAATCATTCATCACTTCTGATATATGAATGAGACCTTCCACATGTTCAGGGGTTTCAACAAAGGCGCCATATGGCTGTATGCCAGTCACTTTTACCTTTACAAACTGACCAACTTTATATTGTTTTCCCACTTTTAGAAAACCCCTTGTACTTATAGTTATTAACTCTTACATCATAGCATAGTTATTTTTAATTAACCATTAATTTGATATATAATTCTGAAAATACAATTCATAAATATAACTTAAAGAATGAACTTGGAACATAAAACATAACTAAAAAAAATATTACTAATAACCATTTTTATAAAATCTCACGATTTTGTTCGTGCATGCTTGCCTAGGGGTATGGCTCGAGCCTATAGTCTCTCGCTCATACTATTTTTTCAGTCGTCAGCACTTTACAAAATCACTACTAATAACCATTTTTTATAGAAACTAACGATTTTGTTCGTGCATGCTTGCCTAGGGGTATGGTTCGAGCCTGTAGTCTCTCACGCATACTATTCCCTCAGGCGTCAGCACTTACAAAATCGTTTAAATTATACAATAAAAACCAAATTAACGAGATGCTTTATATAGAAAAATGGTAGCTCTAAGTGCTACTACGGACTTTGAACAAATTGAACTTAAATTTATAAGTTCAGTTTGTTTTTTGTTTTAATAAGTAGATTTTTTAAACATAGAATCAGTTCTTGAATGAATTCCAACTATTTAATAAATATTTAATTAATATTTGTTATTTTTTAGCGCTGACTCCTGCGGGAAAAGCATGATTCGAAGACTACAGGCTGAGAACATGCCCGCGGAAAGCATGCGCATAAAAAATACCAACAAAGTCTATGAGCTGAACAATAATTTTCATAAAAAATAAGAACAGAAATTCATTATTAAAATGAATTTCTGTTCTTAATAAATTCTAGGATATTTATATCCCAAAGTATTCTCTTATATTACATTTCTCAACTAGCTTGTAATGATACTACTTTTATTACCATGATCTTACAATTGTTTAATCCTCAAACTTCATAGGATTTCAATCAGATAGTAGTTGGTGCAAAGCAATATTCACTTAGTTATTTTTTACTTTTATTCTCCTCTTGCTCTAAATGATCCATCACTTGTTTTTCAAATGATTTCATTTTCTCTTCGTCTTTTTTTGATTTTTTACGAAACATCATAAAAACAATGTACGCCAAAACCATAAATAATAATAACGTAGCAACAGCAGGAATATATTCTAATTTATTATCTGGAAAATAAAGAAATTCCATCATAATCCGACCACTCCCTTAGCATCTAGATTATAACAAAGATTAAGTCGAATGAATTGATTTTTTATGACAATTGAATGTCGATTTATTTTATAATATCAATTGTCTCGATTACTATGTCTTCAGCTGGCTTGTCATTAGCGCCAACTTTAACATTAGCGATTTCTTCTAAAATGTCTTCACCTTTAACGATATGACCAAATACTGAATGTTTTTGGTCTAACCAAGGTGTTCCACCTTTTTCAGCATAACGATCAACGATTTCTTCTGGCCAACCGCCATCTTTAAGTTGAGATAACATATTGGCTGGTACTTCTTTCATTTGGACAATGAAAAATTGAGAACCATTTGTATTTGGACCAGCGTTTGCCATTGATAATGCACCATACAAGTTAAATGCTTGTAATGAGAATTCATCTTCAAAAGCACTTCCATAAATACTTTCTCCACCCATACCAGTTCCTGTTGGGTCTCCACCTTGAACCATAAAGTCATTAATTACTCTATGGAAAATAATTCCGTCGTAATATTTTTTCTCAGCTAAGCCGATAAAGTTTTCTACTGTTTTAGGTGCTAGCTCAGGGAATAATTTGAAAGTCATATTACCTTTAGTTGTTTTAATTTCTACAACTCTTTCACCTTCTAGTATTTCATTTGTTAATTGTGGATAGTTTGTCATTTAAAATTCTCCATTCATGTTAAAATAATTACAATAGTGATATCATAACATAATTTAATAGAAAGGGGATATCAACATGTTATATCAATTTCCACATAAAACTGGTCAGTATGTTGTAGAAGTAATTGAAGAAATAGGAGATCAACTTCTTGTTAAAATTTTAGCAGTATTGAAACATCCTAGACAAGGTGATTTACATAGCCCTAATGAAGTAGAAAATGTGTTTTTCCATGAAAGAAAAGCATTGAGTCAGTTTGAAAAAAGATATACAACAGCTCAATTTTTGAAAGCGTATAATGAAGAGGTACCGAATTATATTGAATCACTAAAATCTTCTATTTATGAATTAGAAGAGAAGATGAAGAAAAAAAATAACGCTTATAGTGATCAAGCATTAAAGTGTATAGAACAATTGAAAAAAGATTATTCGAGACAATATAAGGTTAATATATAAATTTTACAAAAAAATTCAAGAAATTTATTACGAGTTTCTTCATATTTAAAAATCGCCTAAAAATTCTGAAATATAGTAATGCTAGTATTTTCAAGCATTGAGATTATTGTGTATAATATTAATTAGGTGAATTTTTGGAGGGAGGTTATTAAATGAGTTTAATGCATATTATGATTTTATTACCTTTAATTTTTGCAATCATAATACCAATTTTATATAAGTTTTATAAAGGAACTCATCTAGGATGGTTTGTATTACCGATTCCTATTATTATATTTAGTTATTTTATGTCATACATAAAGGTTCCTGACTCGGACAAACCATTTATTGTCATTTGGGAATTCATGCCAAGAATAGGAATGAATTTTTCAGTTCATCTAGATGGTTTGAGTTTATTATTTGCATCATTAATTACAGGTATTGGAGCATTAGTCGTTCTTTATTCCATTACATATTTAAGTAAGAATGAATCATTAGGGAATTTTTATTGTTATTTATTAATGTTTATGGGTGCAATGTTAGGTGTTGTTTTATCAGATAATCTACTTATGCTTTATCTATTCTGGGAATTAACATCTATTTCAAGTTTCTTACTAATCGCTTATTGGCGTCATAAACAGTCATCAATATATGGTGCTCAAAAGTCACTTTTAATCACAGTATTTGGTGGTTTAATGTTACTGGGTGGATTCATTTGTTTAGCATTAGCTGGTAATTCATGGAGTATTACTTCACTTATACAGAATGCAGAAACAATACAATCATCACCTTACTTTATATTTGCGATGATTTTAGTTTTAATTGGTGCAATGACTAAATCTGCACAATTTCCATTTCACATATGGTTACCTGATGCAATGGAAGCACCTACTCCAGTAAGTGCTTATTTACATTCAGCAACAATGGTTAAAGCAGGTATTTATTTAGTTGCTAGAACTACACCGATTTTCGCAGCAAGCGCAGGATTTGTGTGGGCGGTGACTGCAATAGGTTTAATAACACTATTCTGGGCATCATTTAATGCCGTAAAACAGCAAGATTTAAAAGGTATTTTAGCATTTTCAACTGTTTCTCAGCTCGGTATGATTATGTCGATGTTAGGAATTGGTGCTGTAAGTTATCACTACTCTGGAGAAGAAAGTCAATTATTCTTAGCGAGTATAATCGCAGCAGTTTTCCATTTAATTAATCATGCTACATTTAAAGGCGCGTTATTTATGATTACAGGTACAATTGATCATGAAGTTGGTACAAGAGATATTAAAAAGTTAGGTGGACTAATGACCATCATGCCGATTTCTTGTACATTCACGATTATTACAGCTTTAAGTATGGCTGGTGTGCCACCGTTTAACGGATTCTTATCTAAAGAGTTATTTTTAACAGCGATGTTTGATGCTCATAAAGCAGATGTTTTCAGCTTATCAACAATTGGTTACTTACTACCAATCGTCGCTATTGTAGGTAGCATCTTCACGTTTGTGTATTCATTTAAATATGTACATGAAGTATTCTTTGGTGAATATAAACCAGATGCATTACCTAAAAAGCCACACGAAGCACCAATGCTTATGTTGTTGCCAACAGGTATTCTAACATTTTTAGTAGTGCTTTTCGGGTTATTCCCAAATATATTAAGTGAAAGTATTATTGCTCCAGCTGTAAGAGCTATAGCACCATTTGCTGATGCACCTGAAGTACATATATCACACTGGCACGGTATCACACCTGCTTTAATAGGTACATTAATTGTATTTATAGTAGGTTTCATATTATTTAAATCCGTTGAAAAATGGATTGGTGTTTACAATATTCAGCCAGAATATTTAACGTTTAATTATTATTACGATAGAGGTATTCAATTAAGCTCTTATTTATCTAATAAAATTACTCAAAGTTATATGACTGGATTTATTAGAACATACTTAATGTATATATTTGCTTTCTTTATTATTATGACTGCACTAACTTTATTCACGCATCCTGTTAGTATCGCATTTGATAATATAAGCGAAATTAGACCATATGAAGTGATTTTAATGGGATTAATTTTAGTAAGTACATTTTGTATCGTATTAGCAAAATCAAGATTGTTCAGTATCATTATGCTTGCTGCAGTTGGATACTCAGTTGCGTTATTCTTTGTATTCTTTGGTGCACCTGATTTGGCACTAACACAATTATCTATTGAAACAATTTCAACTGCCCTATTCTTATTATGTTTCTATCATTTACCTAAAATGAATAGACACGATGAAAACCGTAAATTTAAAATCGGTAATTTCATAATTTCTATTTGCATAGGTATTGCTGTAATTACAATTGGGCTAATTGCATATGGTAATAGACATTATGATTCAATTTCTAAATATTATATTGATAATGTTTATGACTTAGCAGCAGGTAAAAATATGGTCAATGTAATACTTGTAGACTTCCGTGGTTTTGATACATTGTTTGAATCTGCAGTATTAGGTATTGCTGGTTTAGGAATTTATACTTTAATTAAACTACGTAATAATGATAAAAATGGAGGTGAAGAACATGAAGAAACAATCGAATGATGTGTTCTTTCAGTTTAATTCCATAATCATTTTCTTAATTATTATGATGTATGCTGTTTCTATATTCTTTGGTGGACACTATACACCTGGTGGCGGATTCGTTGGTGGTTTATTACTATCATCTGCAGTTATCATCATCGGGATAGCATTTGACACTAAAACATTAAAGAAAATGTTTCCTTTTGACTTTAAATTGGTGACAGGCACTGGTTTATTCTTTTGTGTTCTTACACCTATTTTAAGTTGGACTTACAATAAAACATTTTTTACACACGCATTTGGGGAATTTCACCTTCCTATATTTGGTGAAGTACATTGGCATACAGCAATGCTATTTGATTTAGGCGTACTGCTAGCTGTTGTAGGTACTGCGATAACGATTATATTAGCGATTGGAGAGAATGAATAATGGAAATATTAATGATTTTCGTTTCGGGTATTATTATATCTGTATCAGTATACCTAGTTCTCTCTAAAAGTTTAATTAGGATTATTATTGGTACAACGTTACTTTCACACGGTGTTCATTTAATGCTTCTTACTATGGGTGGATTAAAGAAAGGTGCTTTACCAATTGAAGAAGAAGGCATCAAAAATTATGTTGATCCATTACCACAAGCATTGATTTTAACAGCAATTGTTATTGCATTTGCTGTTACAGCATTTTTCTTAGTACTAGCTTTTAGAAGTTATAAAGAGCTTGGAACTGATAATTTAGAAGAGATGAAGGAGGTACCGAAAGATGAATAATTTGATTATTGTACCTCTTATCATTACATTTTTAACGGCTGTTACTTTAATTTTTGTAGGTCCAAGACCTTATTTAAAGCGTAAAGTCGTACTAACTGGTTTTACTTTAGCCTTTTTAGTAAGTTTATATAATATCTATATGATTAATATGGATGGTACACAAACACTGAACTTAGGTAGTTGGCCAGTTCCGTATAGTATTGTCATATACGTTGATATGTTGAGTGCTTTGTTAGTTAGTACGAGTTTGTTTATTACACTCGTAGTACTCATATACTCACACCAATCGATTGGTATACACCGGGAAAGATATTTTTATTACTTTGGTGTATCAATGATGGTTACTGGTGTTAACGGTGCCTTTATGACAGGCGATTTATTTAACTTATTCGTATTTTTCGAAGTATTCTTAATGTCATCATATTTATTACTTGTGATTGGTGGAACAAAAATTCAATTACAAGAAAGTATTAAATATATATTAGTTAACGTTTTAACTTCAGCTTTCTTTGTACTTGGTGTTGGTATGCTCTACTCCATAACAGGAACATTAAATATGGGTGACTTACATGTTAAACTTGCTGATCTTTCAGAAGCAAATTTAAATATAGTCGTAATTACTTTTATTATGTTTTTATTTGTTTTTGCTACTAAAGCAGGTATGTTCCCATTGTATTTCTGGTTACCTGGAGCTTATTACGCACCACCTATCCCGATTATTGCTTTATTCGGTGCATTACTAACTAAAGTAGGCGCATATGCAATCATGCGTACTTTCAGTTTATTCTATTCAACGAATAGTGAGTTTATAACTCAAACATTGATTGTACTTGCAATACTAACCATTATTATGGGTTGTATAGGTGCGATAGCATACTATGATGTTAAAAAGATTATTATTTATAATATTATGATTGCGATTGGTGTCATTCTTATCGGTGCTGCAATGATGGACAAAAATGGTATGATGGGTAGCATTTATTACTTACTACATGACATGATTATTAAAGCTTCTTTATTCTTATTAATTGGTGTCATCATTAAAATAACTGGTTCACCAGATTTAAGAAAATATAGTGGTCTAATCAACCATTATCCAGTTCTAGGATGGATATACTTTATTGCCGCACTATCATTAGCCGGGATACCTCCATTAAGTGGTTTCTACGGTAAGTATTTTATCGTAATGTCTACATTTGAAAATGGTCATTATATAAGTGGTATTGTCGTATTATTATCTAGTTTATGTGTCCTTTACTCAGTAATGCGAATCTTCTTAATGGCATTTTGGGGAGAAGAAAAAGGATATGTTTACAATCCTAAATTACCAATTAATAAGTTAATGATCGCATCAATCACAATTACAGTAGTGGCAATATTATTTGGACTTGGCGCAGACTTTTTATATCCTCTTATAGAAAAAGCAGCCTTGCCTTTCTATAACCCTGAGACATATGTAAATGCGTTAGGAGGCGATTATTAATGGCTATACAAGTACTAATTAATGTTCTATTAGCAACTCTATGGATGATGCTTTCTGAGACATATACTTTTGGTGCATTCATATTTGGATATTTATTCGGTATATTGTTTGTATTAGTTGCATTACCCCTACTACCTGGCAAACATTTGTACTTACGTCCAGTATGGAAAAGCATCTTATTAGCTATATTATTTATGAAAGAATTGATACTTGCTAATATAGATGTAATTAAAATTGTTATCCAAAAAGAAATTCATAATAAACCAGCGTTCTTTGCATACCCAACAGAACTAGAGCATGATTGGGAAATTACATTACTATCACAATTGATTACATTAACGCCTGGAACAATCGTCGTAGCCATTTCAGATGATAAAAAAACACTTTATATTCACTCTATAGATTTTTCTGATATAGATTCGGAAATAAGTTCTATTAAAGATTCATTTGAAAAAGCAATCAAGGAGGTGAGCATACGATGACAAATATATTCGTAATAATCGCTATTATCATCGTTGCACTCTCTATGATAGGTATTCTTGTTCGTGTCATAATCGGACCAACTTTAGCTGATAGAGTAATCGCTCTTGACGCATTAGGCATAACTTTAATGGCAATGATTGCATTGTTCTCTGTATTAACTAACACAAGATATTTATTCGTTATACTTTTATTAATAGGTATTTTAGCATTCTTAGGTACTGCAGCATTTGCGAAATTCATGGATAAAGGAGAGATCATTGAAAATGATAGAAACGATTCTTATTAGTATCTCAATAATTATGATGGTCATTGGTGCATGCTTTAGCTTTTTCGCAGCGTTAGGTATTCTAAGATTACCAGATGTGTTCTCACGAGCACATGCTTCTGGTAAAGCTTCAACTCTTGGAGTTATGTTAATTTTATTAGGTGTAATGATCTACTTCATAGGTAAAGAAGGTCATTTCAATGTTCAATTATTACTAGGTATTATTTTTATATTTATTACAGGTCCTTTAGCAGGACACTTAGTTTCAAGAAGTGCGTATTATATGGGGGTTAAACCTACTGAACGTACAATTCGAGACGATTTAAAAGATGCAAAATAAACAATACTTTAGGAATTAAAAAAGACGAAATTCACTCTTTATCGTGAATTTCGTCTTTTTCTTTGGGATTCTATAAATCTATGTCTCAGCCCTATTTTTATCTTTTCTTTTTTATAGCTATAGTTGCTCTAATTACTGAAATTAATTGCTCTTCTTCATTTGTTACTTTAACATCCCATACTTGTGTAGTACGTCCGATATGAAGTGCTTTCCCCACAGCTCTTACTTCACCGCTTCGTATAGATTTAATATGATTTGCATTAATTTCTAATCCTAAAGGTATTTCATCTTCATTTGAAGATATATGTGCACCAACAGATGCTGCTGTTTCAGCTAATGCGATTGTTGCGCCACCATGTAAATATCCAAATGGTTGTTTGACTTTGTCAGTTACAGGCATTGTCATTTCAATATAACCATATTTTGATTCTACTGTTTCTATTTGAAGATTTTCTATTAAGTCCATATTATGATCCCCCTTATTGATACTATAATACCATAGCAGCGATAAAGCCAAATATCAATAATGGTATATTATATATAATAAAATTGGGTATACAAGTATCTCTTATATGATCATGTTCTCCATCGACATTCAATCCTGCTGTTGGACCTAATGTTGAATCACTTGCAGGACTCCCTGAATCGCCTAATGCACCTGCAGTACCAATAACTGCTATTAGTGCCATAGAACTCATACCAATTTCTTGTCCGAATGGGATAAATAAACTTGCAATAATGGGAATGGTTGCAAATGAAGAACCTATGCCTAATGTCACGATCAATCCTATTATCAACATCATTATGATACTAAAAGCTTTGTTATCGCCTGTAATAGAAGAGAGACTTTTAACTAGTGTACCTACTTCATTCGTTTCATTCATTACACCCGCAAAACCATTCGCAGTTAAAATAACAACACCTATATATGCCATTATTTGAATTCCTTCAACTAATTTAACATCTAAATCTTTCCAGTTATATAATCCTGAGAAGAAGAAAATTAGAATACCAGCTAAAGCACCGAATATCATTGATTCTGTAAATGTCTGAACAATAAATGTTGCTAAAATGGCAACTCCAGTAACAATTAAAGGATATGGTTTTAAAGTTTTCAATTCTTGTTCTTCTTCTATTTTTATTGTTTTATATGTTCTTGGTCTCCAATAAAGTATGATTGCAATTATTAATCCAACAACATAGCCCATTGAAGGAATAAGCATTGCTTTCCAAATATTATAAAATTCTATATCTACATTTGCTTTACCAAATGCATCAAATATAATTGACTGGAAGATGTGTCCGTATCCGTATGGTAATAATATATAAGGAAAACATAATCCAAAACCTATTACTGTTGCTATTAACCTTCTATCCATTTTTAATTCATTAAATAGACTTAATAATGGTGGTATAAGGATTGGTATAAAAGCTATATGGACAGGTATAATATTCTGACTTAAAATTGAAATAACGAGTAATACACCTACCAAAGTAATTTTAATTTTAAGTCTACTTTTTTGCGAATTTTCTTTTTTCATTGATTTGATGATTTTACCAACTATGTAGTCAGTAATTCCACTATATGAAATAAGTGCCGCAAATCCACCTAATAAAGCATATGATAGTGCAACTTCTGAACCATCAACGATTGTTTTTCCAAATGTAGATATCACTTTATCAAGCGACATACCACTTAACAAACCACCTGTTAATGCACCCACGAAAATACTCAAAACGACATTAAGTCTCATTAAACAAAGTATAATCATTACAATAACAGCTACAAGTACTGCATTAAATTCCAAAAAGACCCTCTCCATTCTTTAACTCTCTACCACGATAAAGTAAAATGATGAATTTATCATATCAGTTGAGAAATATGATGTCAATATATCGATAACTAGTCAGAATTTTTAGAATAATATAATTTAAAAAATACTTACAAAACCAGTGTGACTTTGTAAGTATTTTTCGATTATTTTATAATATATCGCATTATCTGTTTTTTAAGAAATGAATAACCGTAGGAATCATTGCACCAGTAGCGCCTTTTGGTCCACGGAACGATACTTTTTCAGTTTCACCTGATCCAGCAATATCAAAATGTAAATGAGGAATATCTCCACTGAAATGTGTTACAAATGCTGCAGCAAATAGCGCTTTACCATTTTTATTTAATATACAGTTTGTTAAATCGGCAACTTCTGAAGACTTAATATCATCTTTTTCTTCGTCTGTAATTGGTAATTCAAAACTTACTTCATTTGAATACCTTGCTGCTTTCTTTACATCCTCAATATATTGATCTGCATCACTAGAGAATATACCTGTTTTTCCTAATCCTAATGCAGCAACTACTGCACCTGTTAATGTAGCAAAGTTCATAATAAGTTCTGGTTTATACTGAGCAACATATGAAACAGCATCTCCTAAAACAAGTCTACCTTCAGCATCTGTATTTGTAATTTCAACAGTTTCACCACTTAAAGCAGTAAATACATCATCAGGTTTCATTGCATTACTAGATACCATATTTTCAGCTAGCGGCAATACAGCAACAATGTGAACAGGTAATTGCAATTCTGAGATCGCATTAACCATTGCTACTACATTACTAGCACCACTCATATCGTATTTCATAGTAGGCATACCTGTTTTGGATTTAATTTGATAACCACCAGAATCGTAAGTGACCCCTTTTCCTACTAAAGCGATAGGATCATTTTTAGATCCTTTATACTCTAAAGTAACTAGACGTGGAGGGTTTACAGACCCTTTACCAACTGCATCTAATAAGCCAATACCTTCCTCGCGAATAGCTTGTTCGTCTTTGATAGTGACCTGAACTTTAGAGTTTTTAAAATGTTCTTCAATTTGTTGTGCAAAATAATCAGGTGTCAAAATATTAGGAGGTGTTTGTGAATAAGTTCTCGCCAAATTGATACTATCTCCTAAAATCTCACCGTGCTTAATGTATGACTCAATATTTTCATTAGATGTAGAAATAAAGTTTATCGTAGTTTCAACATTCGCTGATTTATTTGACTTAAAATGATCAAATTGGAATACAGCTTGTTTTGATAACCATCCGAATCGATATAATCGTTCTTTTTCAGTAACATTTTGTGTTAAAAATGTATCATCAAATAGATTAACAGTTTCTATTTTATTGCTATGTAGATAACGGCTTAAATTACCATATATAACTTGATAATCGTTTTCTTTAATTTCCTTTAAATTTCCTAAACCTATAGAAATTAATTTAACAATATTATTATTAACAGTAACGGCAGTACTTGTAACTTCACCTAGTTCACTACTTATAATTTGTTGTTTTTTCAAATTATCTAACTGCCCATTTAATATATTATTCACTTCTTCAAAATTATGCATTTGATTTAAATGACTTGGGCAACCTATTATAATTGGAAATTCATTATTTGAATATTTTTCTAAAATGTTAAATTTCATATTATTATCCCCTTTGTTAGAACATTGAATAACCACTTCTTCTTAAATTCCTTATAACAAAACCTGCTACAATCGCACCAATCCATCCTGAACCGAGCATTAATATGTCAGCTGTATGTATATTTGTTATGCCAGAAATAAGTTTTGAAAATGCTGTTGATGGATCTGTAAAATACATAGCTGTCGATATTTTATCTACAATCGCAAAAATAACGAATGGATAAAATACAACCATTAGCCAAGTAGTTTTTAATAGCATATTCAATATAAATGCGATGCCAAAAAACAAAACAAAAAACAATGCCATTGATATGATAACTTGAGGTAAAGATATCATAGCTAACCTCCTTTAAAAAAAGAGACCCGCCTAATAGCAGGTCTCTACATTTAATAATTAATCAATTAGAATTTACCTTTTTTATAGGCTAATCCGATACCACCGATTTTGAAAATAGCGCGAGTATCGATAACTTTTTTCATGAATGCTGCTTTTTTACCAGTAATTTCACGACCCATAACGACACCAACACCGTCACGGCTACCTAATGAACATACAGTACCTTTGTCATCATAAGAGAAAGCTTCTGTTTTTTCACCGTTAAAGATGTTTTTAATATTTTTAGCAAGGTGTTCACCTTGTTGCATAGCGATTTGAGCTGTTGTTGGAAGTGGACGTTTGTTGTCTCCTTCACCAGCCATAACAGCTGAACAGTCACCAATAACGAAGATATCATCGTAATTGTCGATTGATAAATCATCTTTAACAACGATACGACCACGTTTAACGCCATCGAATGATTCTTCCATTAATTTGCTACCTCTAACTCCAGCAGCCCAGATTGCTGTGTTTGCTTCAAGAGTTTGTTCTACATCATTAACTTTAACTACGAAGCCTTTTTCGTTACAAGCAACGATTGGTGTAGAAATTTTGAATTCTACTCCACGGTCTTCTAAATATTTAACAACATAGTTCACTAAGTTTTCTGAGAACATTGGTAACATTTTTGGAGCAGCCTCAACACAAGTAATTTTAACTTTAGATTGATCTACACCGTATTTTTTACATAATTCAGGGATACGTTCAGTTAATTCACCTAGTAATTCAACACCAGTGAAACCAGCACCACCTACTAAAATAGCTAAATCATTTTCATCTTTTTCTTTAGATGCAGCATAATTAGCAAATTTATCTTCAATATGCTTAGAAATACGACGAGAAGTGTTAATATTTTCGATTTGAAGAGCATGTTCTTTCATACCTTCAATTCCAAATGTTTCACTTTCGAATCCTAATGCAACAACTAAAATGTCATATTCAAATATACCATTAGATGTTTCAACTGTTTTAGCATCTTTATTGATTTTACTAACTTCTGCTTTTACAAAGTTTACTTTATTTCTATCAATTACATTTGTAATTGGATATAAAGCATCTTCGTAATTTAATGTTCCAGCTGAAGTTTCATGTAACCATGTAGCTTCATAGTGATAATCATTTTTGTTGATTAAAGTAACATCAACATCTTGGTTTGAAACTAATTTTTGCAATTTAGTTACTGTTTGTAAGCCAGCGTAACCTGCCCCTAATACGAGAACTTTTTTACGTTCAAATCCCATTATTTTCACCTATACTTTCTAATATTTGTTTGACACTTATAGGAAAGTTGTGTCACTTTGTGTTTTTCATCACAAGTAATGATACTGCTATTTACATACAAGTACAATTGTATATTTTTATAAAGATAAATTCAAGTGTCACATGTTATTTCCTTAGCAATTCTCTGGCGTACCTGCAACGTCTTTTGTTTTAAATGAACTTCCACAACCGCAAGCTGCAATTGCATTAGGATTCTCAATAGAAAATCCACCGCCCATTAATGATGTTTTGAAGTCAATTGTTGTACCATTTAGTATCGGAGCATCATTCTTATCTACTATTACTTTAACACCAAAAAATTCTAGTGTTTCGTCGTTTTCAGCAGGTTCTTCTTCTGCAGACATACCATAAGATAGTCCTGTGCAACCGCCACCTTTAACAGATACTCTTAAATAACCATTTGGCATATCGTTACTTTTCATCATATCTTTAACTTCATAAGCTGCTGCTTCAGTTAATATAACTGTTGACATATTTATTCCTCCTAAAAAATCCAATTTTCTTCTATATGACTATATATATTTTCTAGTAATTCTTCTGGTGTCTCTCCCTTAACCATATCTCCGTTAACTAGTGCATATAACCCTCTTGCACATGGTCCACAATTTTGTAGACAACCGTATTCCAATACATCTACTTCTGGATCATTGTCGAGCTTGTTAAACACTACATCAGCACCCTTGGCTAAGTTTGAAATACAAAATTCGACAATCGGATTCAATGTGTTCACCTACTCACTTTATATTCATTAAACTATTTTAACATTCATTGTAGTTTATGCCAAAAAAGATTATACTAAAAGTATACTTATATATTATAAAATATATACATACAAATTTGTAGAAATTTGATTTATGGACAAAGGAGAATAACGATGAAAAGCTTAGTATTATTAGGGGGCGGATATGGTAATATGCGTTTGATGAAAGAAATCCTTCCAAGCATTTTACCGTCCGATTATTCAATTACGCTGATTGATCGTATGCCATTTCATGGTTTAAAAACAGAATTCTACGCATTAGCAGCAGGTACAAAACCAGATAAAGATATTCGCGTTCAATTTCCTAAAGACAAAAAAATTAATACAGTATATGGGGAAATTACTGATATTGATTTAGATAATCAAATTGTTTCAGTTGGTGACTCACGTGTTGATTACGATGAACTTGTTATCGGCTTAGGATGTGAAGATAAATATCATAATGTACCTGGAGCAAAAGACTACACTTACAGTATTCAAACAGTACAAAATGCTCGTAAAACATATCAAGCAATATGTGACTTACCAAGTGATGCTACTGTCGGAATTGTTGGTGCGGGTTTAAGTGGTATCGAATTAGCTAGTGAATTACGTGAAAGCAGACAAGATATCAAGATTAAACTTTTTGATAGAGGTTCTAGAATTTTACCTGCATTTCCAGAAAAGTTAAGTAAATACGTAAAGAAATGGTTTGATAAACATAATGTAGAAGTTGTTCCTAATTCAAATATTACACAAGTTGAGCCTGGCCAATTATACAACAATGAAGACATTCATAATGTAGATTTAGTCGTTTGGACTGCCGGCATTCAACCAGTTGAAATCGTAAGAAATCTTCCAGTTGATACTAATGATGGTAGAAGAGTTATTGTAAACCAATATCATCAAATTCCAACTTATAAAAATGTATATATTGTAGGTGACTGTGCAGCATTGCCTCACGCACCAAGTGCTTATTTAGCAGAAATACAAGCAGATCAAATTGCTGAAGTTATGAAATTACAATGGACTGATAAACCTTTACCAGAAAAAATGCCCGAGTTAAAACCTCAAGGATTTGTAGGTTCACTTGGTGAGAAACAAGGCTTCGCTTATCTAATGGAACAAACAGTTACAGGACGATTAGCAAGAGTCATTAAATCAGGAGTACTCTGGTTATATAAATACCATAATGGATAATGATAAAAAGTAGCAGAAATATCTGCTACTTTTTTTATTGTTCAATGGCGACATGTTCATCAATAAATCTCGTGATATGCTTTAACTGAATAAAACCATCAGCAACATATTCATCATTTATTGTAACAAGTGGATAAAACAATTCATCTTCATTAATTCTTTCTATAAACTGAAGATCATGATCTGTTAAATTTTCAGTCTGTTTTAAAATATCAATATAAGTGTATTCAAATTCTAAATCCGTATATTTTCTTCCTAAAATAGCTTGTAACCATTCATATGTGTCCTTCGATGATGGTGCATTGACACAACTCGCACATACAACATCTGCACCATAAACTACTATACTTGCTTTGGACATATAATCATCCCCCTAGTTTGATGAATAGATTTTTTACCTTATATCTATTATAATAGATTAATAAGATTAATGTATCTAATAACACTTGATGAGAGGAGTATTTATATATATGACTACTGAACAACAAACAATGTTTGATCAAGTTAGTGATGTACTTGAGAAATTAAGACCATTCCTATTACGCGATGGTGGTGACTGTGAATTAGTAGATGTTGATGATGGTATCGTTAAACTACGATTACTCGGAGCTTGTGGTACATGTCCAAGTTCTACAATTACTCTAAAAGCTGGCATAGAACGTGCTTTACTAGAAGAAGTACCTGGCGTTGTAGAAGTAGAACAAGTTTTCTAATCACTTTCATTTTATTTATAGGTATTAAAAAAGCACCGTGCCATAAAGTTGGCACGGTGCTTTTTTTCTTTCTATTTATCAAGTTTGGCTCGTCTTGATAAATTCAGACTCTCTATTTATCATGTTGAGCTCGTCTTGATAAATTCAGCCCGTCTATTTATCATGTTTGACTCATCTTGCAATATTCAGCCTCTCAATTTATCATGTTGACCTTGTCTTGCAATATTCAGACTCTCTATTTATCATGTTGGACCTGTCTTGCAATATTCAGACTCTCTATTTATCATGTTGACCTTGTCTTGCAATATTCAGACTCTCTATTTATCATGTTTGCCTCGTCTTGATAAATTCAGACTCTCTATTTATCATGTTTGCCTAGTCATGCAATATTCAGTCCGTCTATTTATCATGTTAGCCTCGTCTTACAATATTCAGCCCGTCTATTTATCATGTTGGGCCCGTCTTGATAAATTCAAGACAGGTTGTCGACAGTCTGAAGCACCGTGCCATAAAGTTGGCACGGTGCTTTTTAATATTTCCTAGGTAATATTATTAATATTGTCGACTTACTTTATTATCATATTGTCCATTTATATGGTTAATCATTTGCTCGTTAATATAGACCCAACCTTTCCAACCTATATGAACTGCATCTGTAATGACATATGGTTCATATTCTTTATCGGTTATGTCATATACTTTCATATTATTTGATGTGAGCATTTTATTAATCTTTTGATATACTGCTTCTCTTTTCTCTCTATTAACATTAATATGATCATACCATTTTCCATTTGCTGGAATAACAACAAATAATGGATCTGCATTTACTTCTTTTAATGTGTCAATTAACAACTGTAAGTCATCGAATTCTTTAGACTGGTTATTGAACTCGTAATTTCTATTGTATCTTTTTCGTTGCTCTTTTAATAAATTCCAATATTGGTCATTCATTCCGAAATTATTAGTTGTAGAATGCTTTTCACCATATTGATTAGCATATAATCTCATTTCATCCCATTTCATATGACTAAAATGATGTTTAGAACTATTGGTTAAAGCGACTTTTTCTCTACCAAAAATAGACTTTAAAGCATCATGTTTTTCATGGATGTTATTTTCAAAATCATTCATAAAAGTTCCTTCATCATACTGATGATTTTTTTTACTTAATACAGAATTTAAATATGGATCTGATTTTAATTGTTTAAATTGAACTAATCTTTTTGCAAATCTGTCTTTTAATTCTGGACTCAAAGATTTAATTTTAAATAAATGATCCGCTTGTAATGGTGAAAATCTAGCGCTAAAGTTATCATTTGTTAAACCATGATCAGTAAACCACTGGGGTGAAATGATGATAGCTACTTTTTTTCCATTTAGATTGTGTGCTTGGCTGCCAACATTAATTGCATGGATTAAATCTGTAGAGCCACCTGTTCCAATTAAATATGGCTTTAATTTAGCATTTTTATCTTTCAAAATATGCGCTGGATGAAATATATCTTGTTTTTCCAATTCACTTGAGCCAAATATAGGATAATAATGTTTACTTAACAACATTTCCTCTTGAGAGTGCACGCCTTTTAGTACAGAATCATTTAAAGAAATTGCTTCTTTATTAATATTGTCTTGTTTAGATAAAGATGTAAGCCATTCAACTGGAATTAATAAAAATAAGCCAAATAAAATACCACTTAACAATAAAGGCAACAATAATTTTATTTTCATTGTAATTCCTTAAGTACTTTTATAATTTTATTCGGTGTTGCCCACTCATCTCTATCAAAATCCGTAATTGTAACATCAATGTCTAAATTATTTTGAATTTCTAACAACAAGCCTATAGTTGCAAATGAATCTATAATCCCTTCTTCAAAAATTTCGATATCAGGGTTTTCTTTTACGATATCATTTTCAGCAACTTCAGCTAATATATTTAATACTTTTTCTTCAAAATTCATAATATAACTCCCTTATTTAATGTATTAATTTTCCTGAGAATAATAAAAATCCAAATGCTACACTATGGAATGTAATTAATATTGCGATCACATTCATTAACTTATAATTAAGTTTTGGCGGATGCTTTTTGCGCCATTGTTCAAAATAACCATATGCAATAAATAAGAATGCGTGATATAAACCATAAAGAATATAATGTATTTCAATACCATGCCAAATTCCCATAATAAAGAAATTGATTAAAAATCCCAGGTTAGATATTAACAGCTTATCTTTTAGTAATTTTTCTTTGGATACCCAAAAAACAAACCTCATATATATACAATCTCTGAACCAAAAAGATAAACTCATATGCCATCTATTCCAAAATTCTTTAATATTTTTAGCTTTAAATGGCTTGTTAAAGTTAATTGGAGTTTGAATTCCGAATAAATAACTAAATGCTATAGCAAATAAACTGTATCCTGCAAAATCAAAAAACAGATAAAAACTATACCCGTACATGTAATAAAGATAATTTAAAAAGGTAGGATCTGTATCTATTGGCGTAACTTTAATTACATTTTCATTTATGTAATAAGCAATAATATACTTATATAAAAATCCCATAAACACCATATGTATAGCTTTTATAAGCATTCCATAATAAACATTGGGTTCAGGAATCTTTTCTTCATCCTTGATAAATCGCTTATATCTATCTATAGGACCTGAAGATATCGTTGGAAAGAATGTAATAAAATCAATTAGTTTCATTGTATTGATTGATTTTATTCTATTATCACGAATTTCCATAATGAGTTGAACACTTTTAAATGCAATATACGAAATACCTAGAAATCCTATAAATTCAATTAATTTATTACCGTGAACTGTTATTTGAAAATCCCCTAGCCAACTACTTTGTAATATTTTCACAATAATTAAAGGTAATATTGAAAGTACTATTGCAAAAGCATAATTTTTAAACTGGTTTGTTTTCTTTGCTATCGAAATATAAACTCTAATCAATACAACTTGATAACATATATATAGAGCAAAGAAAATAAATTGATAACTTAAAAATTTATTATCATATAAGTTTTTATTTTCATCCGAAAATATTAGTATGAGCATAACTAACGTAATGACTCGGTTATAAACAAGACTTCTCTTTCCGACTAACCCTAATATAATTACTGGTAACATTAAGGCTAAACAGATATAAAAATAGGTAAAATCCCCATATGGAATCATGGTTTTAACCTCTCTAATACTTTATTTCTATCTAACTTACCATTAGCAGTTAGTGGTAGATGATTCACAAAGCTAAATTTTCTAGGAATCATATATTCAGGTAAATGAATTTTTAATTCCTGTTTTAAATGGAGTATCATGTCATTTTCGTTATCTATTTCCTGATTTGTAAGAATAGCTGTAGCATGTAAATATTGAACTTTTTCACCTTTTTTAATTGGTGATATAACGACTTGTTTAACTTCTGGCAATTGCTCTAAAACCATTTCAATTTCTTCTAGTTCCATACGATAGCCGTTAATTTTTATTTGGAAATCTATTCTTCCATGTATAAACCAATAACCATCACGAAACTCTGCTTTATCTCCAGTAAAATAATTTACTTGACCATCTATATTTTTAAATACTTTATTGTGCTTTTCTTCATCTTTTAAATATCCTTGACTAATACTTTTACCAATTATCACTAATTCTTCATTATCAGCTAATTTTAATTGTGAATTTGGACGTACTGTACCAATTGGTAATGGATTAAATTTATCTAGAATTTCTTGAGTAATTTGAATACTTGTTACAGCAACCGTTGCTTCTGTTGGGCCATATGTATTATAAATAATCGAATCTTTAAATTGATTGATTAATTTCTGTGCTGTCTTATGACTCAGCACTTCTCCACAGAAGAAAAACTGCTTTAATTTAGTATGTTGATCTTGATTAAATCCTGGTAATAATAAACACATTTCTAAAAATGATGGCGTTGATACCCAAGATTCAATGTCTTTACTATTTAGTAATTCATATAATTGTTTTGGCTTTTCAATCATCTTTTTATCAACTAGTTGCAACGTCCCACCTGTCATTAAGCATGGATATATTGCCATAACTGATAAGTCGAAAGAAAATGGAGCTTGATTCAACCACATACTGTTGTCGCCAAGCTTATTAAGTTGTAACATCCAGTTAGTAAAGTCCATTAAACTTTCATAACTGATTTGTACACCCTTTGGCAATCCAGTGGATCCGGATGTAAAAATTGTATAAACAGTATCTAAATTATTAATTCTATTTAAGTCTTCCAAGTTTATTTGCGCTTCTTTACATGCTTCTATTGTTATTTGATTAATTTGTATATTATTCAATAAATTACCAGTTGTATTAAAAATAAAAGCAGGCTCTACCTTCTCAATGATATGCTCTATTCTTTCTAAAGGAATCGATATATCTATTGGAACGTATCCAATGCCTGCTTTCATACTCGCAATCATACCTACAATCATAAATGGTGACATATGACCATATAATACAATTGGCTTATCAGAATCTTGGATTAACGTAGCTAATTTATTTGAATAAAGATCTAGTTCACCATAAGTCATCTCTTCTTCTCTATAGTTTATAGCAATTTTATCGGTATACCACTTACTCATAAACTCTACTTGTTCTAAGATGTCTCTCATAAATGTTCTCCTTCATTAAAATTCATTATATATAAAATCGTTACTTGCACTACCACCAGCATAAATCCAAAATAAAACAATCATGATTAAGAAATAAAAAATGGTTAAACCAACTATTTTGCAATTCTCAGATAGTAATATTTGCCTAATTTTTTCCATTGTAAATCTCCTCATGTTTTTATTTTGTAATTATTCTATTTTTATATTATATTCTATGTATAAAGAGATATCAACGAAAATATGTAAAATTTTAGCATTTATTGGAATTTAAAAGGGATTAATCACATTACAAAATTGACATATAAACTGTCATAACAGACCTTATAAACAAGTATAATGAAATTTGATTTTAATACCTCTTATATAAAAAAAGATGGTGAGATAAATTAATTATCTCACCATCTAATCATTAAATTAAAAAGTCGTTTACTGAAGCGAAATAGACTGAAATCACGCTTTTTCAATCTTTGTCATCTCTATTTCTTCACTGGTGTTACTGGTTCACTACCTGCGATAATTTGTTTTGCATTATCAACACAAAGTTGAACCATATGATCTCTTGTGTTTATTGAGCTACTACCTATATGAGGAACAACTATTACTTGTTTCATTTCTAAAAATGGATGGTCCATTGCTATAGGTTCATTTTCTACTACGTCTAATGCTGCACCGAGAATTTCTTTTTGCTTAATTGCTTCTATTAAATCAGATTCTACGACATGTCCGCCGCGACCGATATTAATCAATATTGCACTATCTTTCATTTTCTTAAATGTTTCTTTATTAAATATGCCTTTGGTTTCAGATGTTAATGGAGCAGTACAAACTACAAAGTCACTTTCTGCTAACAGTTCATCCATATTTCTATATTCAACATTTAATTCTTTTTCAGCTTTTTCTTTTTTAGAACGGTTGTGATATATCACTTTGCAATTAAAGCCCTTTAATCTTCTGGCGAAAGCTTCACCTATTGCACCCATTCCATATATACCAACTGTAGATCCATGAACATCTTTACCTGCTAATAAGTATGGACCCCAACTTTTCCATTCGCCATTTTCTACATACTCAACCGCTTCTACAATTCTTCTTGCAGCAGTTAACATTAAAGTAAATCCTAATTCTGCAGTCGTTTCTGTTAACACTTCTGGTGTATTTGTTACAATAACACCTTTATTATGAGCCAAGTCAATATCAATATTATCATACCCTACTGCTAAATTAACGACTCCTTTAATTTTAGGTGCAGATTCAAAAAAGGTTTCATCTATTTTCTCACTTAATGTTGTGATTACAATTGTGGCATCTGCAGCGCGCTTTAAAAATTGTTCTCTTGGCATAGGTTCTAATTCACTATCCCAAACATCTACTTCTGCAAATTGTTCTATTTGTTGAATAAATTTATTTGGCAACTGTCTAGCAACTAATACTTTCTCTCCCATATTCCCATCTCCTTATTTCAGTTATTTGATTACTTCAAATAAGTTCTTAACACTATAAGTTGGTAATATCTCTTTTAAGTTAATTTCTTCTAATGATGTAACGCCTGTTTGTACATGTAATGTGTCAATTCCACTATTGATACCTGCTAAAATATCAGTATCGTACAAGTCACCAATCATTACACATTCTTCTTTTGAGAGACCTATTTTTTCTACTGCTTGTTCCATAATAATTGTTTCTGGCTTGCCTATAAAGATAGGCGTTTGCCCAGTAGAAACACTTACAACACTAGTTAATGAACCGTTACCTGGTAAGAAGCCTCTTTCATTCGGTATTGAAACATCTTTATTTGTTGAAATAAATTTCGCACCATTTCTTACTGCTAAACATGCAACTGATAATTTTTCATATGAAATATTAACATCCAGTCCCATAACAACATAATCTACATTTTGATCTTCTTTAATTACTAAACCAGCATCACTCAATGAAGATTTCAATCCACTTCCACCAACCATGTATACAGAAGCTCCTGGTGATTCTTCACTAATATATCCTGCTGTAGCCATAGCTGAAGTGATAACATGCTCACTTGAAGTATTAAACCCCATATTATTTAATTTTTCAGCTACTTCAGCAGGAGTTTTGGAAGAATTATTTGTAACAAATAAGTAATCTTTATTGTTTGCATTTAAATATTCTATAAACTCGATTGCGCCTTCAATTATTTCAGAACCTTTATACATAGTTCCGTCTATATCAATAAAATAACCTTTATAATCTTTCATTTTTATCTCCTTCACCAAATGCTGTAACGGGTACATTTTCATTTTTTAAAAATTGTTTAGTGTCTTCAATTGCTTGTTTATAAAAAGGATTAGCTATTTCAAAAGCTTTTTTTAATTTGTCGTGATTAATGCTTTCGTAATTACGAATTAATTCTTTTCTAAAATCAATAGAATTTCTAATAGCTTCAGCAGTTGAAGGTTGGAATACTTTTTCAAGTTCCATAATATCAATTACATCTTTATAATTTCCAGGGTCTCTTAATATAAAAGCATCAATAATTAAGTTCCCAATATCTACGACAGATTCAATCATCATGTGTGCAATTCTTTCTAAAGCATACGAAGAATCCTTCTCAACTTCAAAATCAACTGTTAATTTTTCTAAATAATTCATTTTTAAATTTAATGTTTTGCTATCTACGAAATACATGTAGAAAACCTCCTATTCATATATAATAATATCATAATTTTGAAATATACGGCATTGCTCTGTATACTAAACAATTAAAGAAAGCTTTTAAATAAAGGAGTAACTATTTATGGTAGAAATGTTTTTATATGATGAAGAAGATGAAGCAAAAATTCAATTTGTCGGTTTTGTAGGTGAACATAGTAGATATGACTTAACACTTATTTATACAGACAGACATTACGGTAAAACAATCGTGCTTAATACTCAAAACAATAAATTTGGAATAATCGGAAAAGACGATTTAGAAGAAGAAGGTTATATTAGCCACATCCTAGGTTTATCACCTGAAGAAGGAGAAGAAGTAACAGAATATTTACACGATGTTATAGATATCTAATAAATTGAGACTTAGTTATGTGACTATCACTAATAGCACTATTACTAACATGTTCATGAAAAATAACCTATCTAGATTAGAACTTAGATTGGTTCATAAGTTTATCTTAGTTTCAAAATGCCGACAAAGTCTTAAACTTTGTCGGCATTTTTCTATGTGTGTCCTTTCCGCAGTTGTGCTTATATGAGGTCCAGAAATCAGAAATACGGACCGATAAAATAAATTAACGGTCCAGAAATCAGAAATACGGACCGATAAAATAAATTAGCGGTCCAGAAATCAGAAATACGGACCGATAAAATAAATTAACGGTCCAGAAATCAGAAATACAGACCGATAAAATAAAATAACAGTCCTGAAATGAAGGATGTGAGAAAAATGTACTATAAATTTAAATATCATTCACACTTCTTCCACCTTATATAAATATAGATGGCCTATGTAAAAAGGCTGGGACAATTAATTTGTCCCAGCCTCTACTTTCTATAAATAATCTTTTAAAGTATTTCTAGAAGTTTGTTGTGTTTCAACTGTGTCTTTTTCTATAATTTTTTCTTCTACAATTTCTACTTCTTCGATTTCTTGTTTACTATTTTGTTGTATTGATGGTTCGATTTTTACATCATCTAATTTATTATCTTCATCTACAAAGTCAGCGTCTTCAGCTGTTAATTTCGTGATTTCTCCTTTAGATAAACGTCTTAGTACAAAATATTTACATCCAAAGTTACAATACTCGAGTAAATAATCTTGTATTGCCGAAAATCGTTTATTGGCATCGCTTTTTTTATTAGAATCGTGATAAAAACCTTTTAAACGAAGTTGGTCATAGCCAAAGTCGCCAACAATATAATCATATTTATCTAGTATTTCAGAATAACGTGATGTAAATTGTTCTTCATTGAATGATTGTTGATCGTCTTTAATTACTTCAAAATAGTTATTTTCTATTTTAGTTAACATTCAATCACCTTATTGTTTATTAAGTTCCTGTTCACCTAGAATATGTTTTTGTTTAGCTGCTTCATTTACTTGTTCGTCAGCGTGATATGAACTACGTACCATTGGGCCAGCTTGACAATGCTTGAAACCTTTTTCCATTGCTACTTTTCTTAATTTACCAAATTCTAACGGCGTATAATATTTTTGAACGTTTAAATGTTTACGTGATGGTTGTAAATATTGTCCGATTGTCATGATATCAACATCGTTTGCACGTAAATCATCCATTGTTTCGTAGATTTCTTCAACAGTTTCTCCTAAACCTACCATCAAACTTGATTTTGTAGGAATATCTGGATACATTTCTTTAGAACGTCTTAAAAATTCTAGCGTACGATCGTATTTTGCACGTGCTCTAACTCTTGGTGTTAATCTTCTAACTGTTTCGATATTATGGTTTAAAATATCTGGTTTAGAATCCATCAAAGTTTCTAACGCTTCATAACTACCGCCCATATCTGAAGGTAATATTTCTATAGTTGTATATGGATTTAATTCTCTTACTTTACGTACAGTTTCAGCATAAACGTTTGAACCTGCATCTTTCAAATCATCTCTTGCAACAGCTGTAATAACGACATGTTTTAAGTTCATTAATTGTACTGATTCTGCAACACGTTGTGGTTCGTCTAAGTCTAATTCGTTTGGAAGACCTGTCTTAACTGCACAGAAACGACATGCTCTTGTACATACTGCTCCTAAAATCATAAATGTTGCAGTACGTCGTTCTCCCCAACATTCATGAATATTCGGACATTTTGCTTCTTCACATACAGTATGTAGATTCTTTTCACGCATCATTTTCTTTAATCCAGTGTAGTTCTTGTTAGTATTTAACTTTATTTTTAACCAGTCTGGTTTACGTAATATTTCTTCATTTTTAGTAGCCATATACGTGAACACCCTTCTATAATTAATTTTCATCTTCGTTCATTATAACCAAAATACGTATAAATTTAAATGCTCCTTACACTTTCTTTTCTTTTTGTATTAACTTTTGTTCAAAAATATTTCTTAAAAACTCGGGCATAATATAATTTATATTCATATCTTTCAATATCGGAAAATATCTACCAAATGTATACATATCAATTGTTCCTAGTTTATATTGCTCGTGATCCTGAACTTCAATACCTTTTACAAAGCATTGGCCAGTGGATTCTATATAGCCGATATTTTTAAATACGTATCCGCCAAAAATATCTCCCCTGAACCCGAAACCAATCGCAACTTCATCTATATAGGACTGTTCCATCGCTTTGTAAATAATTTGTTTAAGCTCCACGCCTCTTAATTCAATTGAAACTGTATTTATTGGATGAGGTAGCATTTGATGAATATCATATTCAGTTATTTTACTATCATCAATTTCTTTAACAATTAACCCTGCATTTATGATTGCGCAATCTGCTTCTGTAAACTCTAATACACTTTCACAAAGTAAATCCGTCGTATAACTCGCACTATTTAAACGGCGAGGTAAAGATATTCTCCTATTTAAAACCGGTTTATCTAATAGTGATTTCCCTTTTTCTTCATAATTATTAGGAATTTCATCCAATAAAGTTGTATCGAGTATCTGTGCTTCTTTATGAATAACTTTATTATTTTCAATCTCTAAATCTACTTGCCCAACATAGTGTCCATACTTACCTGCAGCAGCCATCAATACTCCATTTTTTTCTTCTCCACGTTCAAAATAATGATGTGTATGTGCTCCAAAAATCACATCAATTTCTGGACACTCTTCGCATAACTGTTCGTCAAAAAAGATTCCTACATGACTCATAACAATTAATACATCATAATCTTCTTTAACTTGTGAGATTTCATTTTTTAATGCAAGTAACGGTGAAGTCACTTTCCAGTCTAAAGTTTCATATATATGATTAAATGGTGCTGTTAAACCTATCAAACATACTTTAATGCCATTAACATTCTTGAGTACATGAGATGTTAAATGATTAGGTAAATTACTATTAAGATCAAACAAATTACAACATGTTACATCAAATTGAGCATCATCATACAAATGGTTGAGTGAATCATGAGAGATTGTCATGCCTTCATTATTTCCAAGTGTCACAACATCTACATTGCTATCATTTAATATTTTAACATTCTCAGTACCTTGAGATGCTTCAGTTAATGGATGGAACAAGTCTATATGGTCACCTATATCAATATATAATGAATCATGTTGAAGTTTGCTTCTTTCATCTTTAATATATTGAGATATTTTTGCATATGTATTTAAATGGCTGTGTATATCATTCGTATGAAAAATTGTAAGCTTCACAGATTCAACTCCTTATAAAATACTTTTTATAATCAAATATATACCTAAGATTAACATTGTAATTCTTAAAATTAAAACAACTGTGTCTGATTTCATTCTACTATTAATTTTTACTCCAATTTTCGCTCCAAAGTAACTTGAGATAATCAATACAATTGCATGTACCCATAATACATTGCCTTGTATAACATGACTCACAGAACTTGATAAACTAGAGAAGAAAATCATCATCATACTTGTCCCTACTGCAACATGTGGTGGGAATTTAAATACAATAATCATGAGTGGTGTCATTAATGCGCCACCACCGATTCCAAATAATCCAGTCGTAATACCTACAATAAATGCTGATATAACAGCTGCAATTGGTGGTATGCCATATTGATGTTTTTCTCCTGTTTTATCAATAAATGATTTTAAATATTTTTCTTGTTGAAAATATTTAATTGGTTTCACTTGATTTCGAATCATTAAAATAATAGATATAAGTATTAGAAAAATACCAAAATATAAATTAAATGAATCTAATGTGAAATATTTACTTAAATATGCACCTACTAAAGCTCCAGGAATAATTCCAATCAAGAATATTAAACCATTCTTCACATCAACTTGTTTCGTTTTTAAATAGCCTAAAGTAGCAGTCAAACCTGTTGTAATCAAAATCACAGATGATGTCCCTATTGCTCTTTGTGGCGTCATACCTGAGAGTAAATGGTGATCAATTCCAAAGTAAACAAGTGATGGAACAATAATTATTCCGCCACCTATTCCTACTAAGGCACCTATAACCGCAGAACAAACGCCAATAATAACCAACACTAAATATGCCATAATTTCCCACCTCTAAAATAATTTAAGTTGTTTAGGTGCTAACCCTTCATACTTTATATCTAATAACTTTTGATAAGTTTTGGCATTTTGTGCTGCATGACCACCGGAATTATTATTAAATACTACATATATATCTTTTGCTTTATGGTTTAAGATCTTAACTTTATCTGATAATTCTTTTAGTTCCGCTTCATTATAATCATATAAATATCTTACATCACGCCACTCTTGATCAGTCATGTCTTTTTTAGTCCATCCATTAACATTTCTTCCATGATATCGAACAAAAGCTACATCATGTGTAATACGATTAATAAATGGAATAGAACCTTCTCCACTTTGTGGCTCATCACAAACACTATGAATAAATTTCATCTCAGTTAAAAATTCTAAAGTGTATTCTTTTACATCATCTTTAAACCAAGTGCGATTTCGAAATTCAATACATACATCAAAATCTTTTAATTGCTCTCTAACATAACGTAAATAATTAATATTTTGAGGTTGTAAATCAAACCAAGGTGGGAACTGAACTAGAATCATCGCTAATTTACCAGAAGCTTTTAAGGGCGCCATAGAATCTTTAAATAAGTTAAACAACTCTACCTTACCTGAAGCAAAATCAGTAATTTCAGCATGACCAGTTAAAGCCTGATGTATTTTAACAACAAATTTGAAATTATTTGGTGTTTCACGAATCCACTTCTCAATATTTCTTTGTGGTTGAATCGCGTAATAAGTCGCATCCAATTCCACAATTGGAAAATGAGCAGCATATGCCTTTAATTTATCTTTTTTATTAGAAAGGTCCTCATATAAACTATCATGATCTCCCCATCCAGTTAGGCCAATTTTTATCATATATTATCACCACATTTATCATACCATAACGAGTATTTATAGTTCATTTTGTTTGATTAAAATCATGTAAAAAGAAGATTACTTTTTGTCTATATAATAAAAAAGGAAGAGACAATTAATTTGTCTCTTCCTACTTTAACTATTCCAAAATATCATTTACTTAACTGTATATTTCTATCACAATAATTCATAACTTCTTCATCATGTGTAACAATTATTATCGTAGATTTTCCTTTGAATTCTAGTAATAATTTCAAGATAATATGTTTATTAACTTCATCTAATGCACCAGTTGGTTCATCTGCAAATATAACAAGAGGTTCTTTTAATAATAATCTTGCAATCGCTACCCTTTGTTGCTCTCCACCACTCAAAGTATAAACTTTTGTATCTAGTGACTTATCTAAACCAACTTTATTTAAAGCTTCTAACTTTAACTCTTTCTTCTTTGCTTTACTCAGTTTCTTATAACTTAATACAATCTCTAAATTGTAATTGATCGTTTCATGAGAAATGAGAGCATAATTTTGAAATAAATATCCAATTTCATTTCTATATATTAACACTTTATCTTTTTGTTTCATATTAGCTATATTACGTTTGTTAATTTCAATTTTACCTTTATCAAACTTTTCAAGTCCACACATACAAGCTAATAAAGTTGATTTACCAGAACCACTTTTCCCAGTTATAGCAATCATTTCACCTTTGTTAACAGATAAATTAAACTCCGTAAATAAATATTCACCATTAAACTGCTTATTTAAATTTTTCACTTGAATCATTGTTTAATTCTCTTTTCATATTCTGCTTTACTAATATAATCAATAAAGAATACCCATTTACCTTTGTGATCAATTTTGACATATTTTTCAGAAGGATTAAATCCTTTAAAATCTAATAAATAACTATTCTTTTTACCATTTTCATCAAACGATTCGATATCTTTATAATCTTGGATTTCTTCAATTTCTTTAGTACTTAATTTATCAGGATATTCACTATTAGGCACTTTAGCATAACTCCACTGTCTTTTAACTAAAGGATTAAATCTATCTATTTTCTCTTCAGTATATTTTAAAATAAATAAAGCTATGCAAATCACAACTATAATAGAAAAAATAATAATAAATATTCGCCTCACTACTGACTCTCACCTCGTCGTGCATTTTTTAATAAGTAATACTCATAACGTCGAATCACAAAAATCAAAGATAATATTTCAAATAATATAACTGAACAAATCACCGGAAATGAAAGTGATAAGACATCAAAATATTTAACAATTAACAAAGATATCAATGAAGAAACAATACTTATCATCATAAAGTGATAATGCTTTTTCACAAAAGAATATCCATGAATTGTCTTAACAAATATTTTTTTCTTTTCAGAATCGCAATATAAACATACATTAAAAATATAAACACTAAAAAGAACAACGCTCCCAAAAATGGCCGTTATCAAGGATATTCCTAAATTTAATTTTAGTTGTTGAATATCATCTA
This sequence comes from Mammaliicoccus fleurettii, assembly GCF_002018435.1. Classification (NCBI taxonomy): domain Bacteria; kingdom Bacillati; phylum Bacillota; class Bacilli; order Caryophanales; family Staphylococcaceae; genus Mammaliicoccus; species Mammaliicoccus fleurettii. Next base: position 41,039 of record NZ_MWJM01000009.1, read on the forward strand.
TGACTTTACTATAAATGTTCGTTAAACCTTGAATTTCATCGTCTAGTTTATATTTTTCTATTTTATTTTGTATAAAATCATAGTCTTTAAACAATAAACTTCCATTAGATGCAGCTGTCGAATAAAAAGAAAATGGATTTAATTCTTTAGGCATAATTACAATGACCGGATTATATGAAATAGCATTTTTTAGTTCAAACATACTACTATAATTGAATAATTCGAAATGGTTATCAGTTTTCAAGACCTCTACATTTAAATATTTTTCTTTATTAGTAATACTTCTTTCATCATTAAGCTGGTTGATATATTCATTCATTTCTTTTTTTAATTGAAAAATATTCTTCTTGTTATATGCCTTTTCAGGTAATAAAATAGTCAATCTCGAAAAGTCTATTTGTTTTTCACCCTTTACTTTAATTCCATTTCTCTTTACATAAGTCTTATTTACAAAAATAGCATTTTCTAAATCATATCTCTCGCCTTTATTTTTCCAATCATAATAATTGTTATAAGATAATAGCCATTTATCTTCGGGAATTTTGTTTATTAAAGTTAAGATTCTTTTTTCAACGTTGTCATTTTTTTCTTTATCTGTACCATTTTCATTAGTTGATATTTCGGTCATAAATAAATCCTTATTTTTAATCCAATATTTTTCACTTACTAAATTGTCTTTTAATTCATTATAGTTAAACATCGAACTATTAATAACATTTAATAAGGTTAACATTACCAAAATTTTAATTGCACCTGGTAAGTATTTAAGAATATTTCCAATCCCATCATACTTAATATATTTCGTTATTTTAAACGACTCTTTGTATACGATGATAAAAGATATAGACATCATTATAAATAGGATGGTTAAAAACATTAATGCGAAAACCAAAAATGATAATTGAACATATATGAACTGTGCTAATTTATTATATATTAAGAGACCTATTGTCATAATCATATTAATTACAAAGAAATATTTAAGAAAAATGATAAAAAGTTCTTTTGATTTAATTCGAAAAATTTTCTGTGTAGTAAACCCGTGTAACCTTTTTATAGACATATCTTTAATTGAGGTTACATTATGATACAAAATAGCAATAAATAAAATGATCATCAACATTCCAATTGATGGAATCAATTTATATACATTTAAGTAGTCTACAAGGACAAAGAAAACAGGTTGATTAAAATATACCGCAGTAAGTCCATTATCTTCTAATTCTTTATAGAACGTTTGAGGTAAAGGTTCATCAGTAAAAAAGAATGCTCCCACAAGTTTCAACTGATTTACCTTTACATCATTTGGTTCTAATAATTTGTATTTCTTACCGTAAGTAAATGGACGCTCTGAAAAGCTGTGCTTATCATTTTTATATTGCACTAAAAATTTTGATTTCCCATTATCTTCATAATTCTTATTCTCTCTTATAATGTTAGTATTATACTTATTTGATAGTTTAACAATTACTTTATTTGCTTCTTTTTTACTCAGCTTTTTATCCAAATTAGTTATTATAAACCCTTCTTCATAACCAGGAATGCCTATTTCATCGTAATATTTATAAAAATTCAAAAACAAAAATGTCGAAGTAAGGAATGTAAAAAATATAGTTATTCTTGTTATATTTTTCATTCTTACACTTCCCTTATGTGATTTAAGCTAGCTTAATTATAATATAAACAATTCATAATATTCTGTCAATTATAAATTATACATTTATTCCCATAACAAAACCCTTGCTATCTTTTGTTGATAGCAAGGGTTTTGTGTTATATTTAAATTAGTTAGATACCTTACATATACTTATTAAATGATGGCCGTCATTGGGTAATGTTTATGTCTAAGGTATTTTTTTCGTTTTTATCTTTCATATTTACATCTCCTATTTTAATTTCAATACTTGTCCAATTTGTATCACATCTGATGTTAAGCCGTTTAATTTCTTTAATGTTGCGACTGTCACGCCTGTTTTTTGACTGATTCCCCACAACGTATCTCCTGCTACGACTGTATATGTTGATGGATTACTTCCAATTGCTGCTCCGTGTATTGCTTCTGCTAATGATTTTGTATATGCGCTTAAATTATTTTTAATGGCATTCATATCTTTTGTTGATGTGATGAATCCTAATTCTACAAGTCTATAGTTGATATATTCTGCTTTTGCAACATTACAATTTAATAGGTCACTTCTTTCAGTAATGCCTCGAATTGTGCCGACATGTTTTTGAATTGCTGCTTGTAATGCTTTATCAATGTTATCTGGTGCTAATCCACTTGGAATAATGACATGTCCTCCAGTTGCTGATGCTGATGCTGCGTCTAAATGAAATTCCACTACTATTTCATAACCTTGTGATTTAACCCAATACAGCCCATAATCTGTCTTGTTACCTACTTGTTGTCCATATGCTGTATCTTGATACATGTCTTGGTTTTTACCATATACTGCAACATCATTTCCTGCTTGGCTTAAATAATTAGCTACTCTATCCACAATATTTGCTCTAATAAAATCTCTTTCATTTGTACCATTTCCTACTGCTCCTGGATCATTATACCCATGCCCTGCTACGATCATAATTTTTCTACTCATTTGAACTGCTCCTTTATTTTTAGATTGATCTAATTTTTGATTTAATTTTGTAATATCATATTTTTCTATTGGCATACCACTGCAAACTCTTGTGATTTCATTTGCAATGTTTTCTCCTTTTTGACGTAGTTGAATATGCAAATGTTCACTCATTGGATTGTCATCGTAATTTGAATTACCTTGTAAGCCAATAATATCTCCTTGAATGACTTTATCTCCTTTGGAAAATTTCAAAGAATCTCTTTCCATATGCCCATATATCCAATCATTACCATTGCTATCTCTAATCTCCATTGTTCCACCAAAGTTTCCAAACGGTTCACTGAGAATTACTGTTCCGCTTGCAACTGCAGGAATATTATCTGTCTTATTATTAAATACGTCGAAAGCTCTATGATATCCGCTACAATAAGCATCATAGTTGATACCATCCTCTGTGTAGTTTCTATATCCATATTGCTTTGGATAGTTATCGTACGTTCTTGGATCTGAAGATATTTCCCATCCTTTTTTAGTTAAATAATTTATTGCTGTTAACATTCAATCATCCTCTCAATTTTTATTTCTTACCTGATTGCTTTAAAATCTTTTCCTGTTCCCTAGAGTGATTCGTTAAAATGAATGTATTTTTCCAAATTCCATATAGTACAAATACAATTGGAATACCTGTATTTAATACATTCATCCATGCATTTAACTTTTGAGGATTCAGCCATTCGACTTGAATACCAGAAGCATTTAAAGCTAAGTACAACGCTCCAATAAAACCACCTATCATTGCGATGAACTGTTTAACTTTATCCGGATCAATTTGGATTCCGTTCTCATCTTCTGAATAATTCAAATTAACTTTATCTGTTTTGAAATTCATTTTAACCATGTTTATCACCTCCTTGGTTACACTATAGTATAACTTTTGGTTGACGTCAATAACTTTAGGTTATATTTTTTATTATTTCATTGAAAAAATATAACCAAGAGTTATAATATAAGTATAAATCATATAAGGAGCGGGAAACTTATGGTGTCTGAAAATAAACTCTCTGAACAAATTAGTTTATTAAGAACAAGGAATGGATGGACGCAACAACAATTAGCAGATGAATTACAAGTTTCAAAGCAATCCATTTCATATTGGGAAACAGGTCGTAAAGCACCAAAGATGAAAAAAATAGAAGAAATGGCTAAATTGTTTAATGTAAGTGTGAGTTATATTTTAGATGGGGAAGCTAAAGGGACATATAATTCAACTGCCGAAACAATTGCAGCACATCTAGATGGAGAATTAACTGAAGAAGAATTAAAAAAAGTATTAGAATATGTTGATTTCATAAAACAAAGAAATAAATAAAACATATTTTATACAAAACTTATGGTGGGGATAATTTGAATAGATACGAAAAAACACTTATCAATAATGAACACATCGTCATAAAAGAAACAAATAACCTTCCACATCAATTGAAAGGTTTATATGTAGATGGATTAATTTTATTGAAAGATGATTTATCTAACAAAGAAAAGTTAGAAGTTCTAGGAGAAGAATTGGCCCATCATGATATAACGTATGGCGATATACTTGATACAAATGAATTATGGAAATGGAAATTCGAACATAAAGCAAGAAGATTAGGATTCGAAAAAATCATACCTTTAAAAAGTATAGTCCAAGCATATCAATCAGGTGTTCAAAACAAATTTGAGTTAAGCAATTATTTAGATGTATCGGAAGGATATATTGATGAAGCTTTAGTACATTATAAACAAAAATATGGTTTAAGTACTTGGTATGATCATTATTTAATTAAATTTAATCCACTTCAAGTATTTGAATATAGAGAAATAAATTAACAATAGAGGATGGGACAATAATTTAAAAAGCGCAGAAATTCAATTTCAACATTGAATTTCTGCGCTTTTTCTATAAAGGTTATTCACACTTCTACTGACTTGTGTGAATATGAGTGTCCTTGCTTACACTTCTTCCGACTTGTGTGAACATGACTATCCTTGCTTACACTTCTTCCGACTTGTGTGAACATGACTATCCTTGCTTACACTTCTTTCAACTTGTGTGAATATAACTATCCTTGCTTACACTTCTTCCGACTTGTGTGAACATGACTATCCTTGCTTACACTTCTTTCAACTTGTGTGAATATAGCTACCCTTGCTCACACTTCTTCCGACTTGTGTGAACATGACTATCCTTGCTTACACTTCTTTCAACTTGTGTGAATATAGCTACCCTTGCTTACATTTCTACTGACTTATGTGAATATGACTATCCTTGATTACACTTCTACTGACTTGTGTGAATATAGCTATCCTTGCTCACACTTCTTCCGACTTGTGTGAATATAAGCGTGCTATGACTAAGTAGATGACTGGATGGGACGACGAAATCTTTTTGAAAATTAGATTTCTGTCCTACTCCCTATTAACTACCACTCTGCTATACTTCCATCTTTATGTCTCCATATAGGATTATGCCAGTCATGACCTTGCTTAGCCATTTCTCTAACATGTTCTTCATCTATTTCGACACCTAGTCCTGGATTTTTAGGGATATCCACATACCCATCTTTAAATTCAAACACTTCTTTATTTTTAATATAATCTAAAATATCACTATCTTTATTGTAATGAATTCCAAGACTTTGTTCTTGAATAAAAGCATTATGGCATGTTGCATCTACTTGTAAACAAGATGCTAATGCTATCGGACCTAGTGGACAGTGTGGTGCTGCTCCTACGTCATATGCTTCAGCCATAGAAATAATTTTTTTACATTCAGTAATACCACCTGCATGAGATAAATCAGGTTGTATAATATCTACATAGCCACTTTCTAATATTGGCTTAAAGTCCCATCTTGAAAAAAGTCTCTCTCCTAATGCTATTGGAATTGTTGTAGTTTGACTAATTTCTCTTACTGCTTCTATATTTTCACTTAAAACTGGTTCTTCAATAAACATTGGCTTGAATTGTTCCAATTCTTTAGCTAATACTTTAGCCATTGGTCTATGAACTCTCCCATGAAAATCAATACCGATTCCTAATTGATTACCAACCGCTTCTCTAATGCTAGCTACACGTTCTATTACACTATCTATTTTTTCATAACTATCTACATATTGTAATTCTTCTGTTGCATTCATTTTAATTGCTTCAAAACCATTATCATGTGCTTTTTTTGCTGCCATAGATGTATCTTGAGGTCTATCTCCGCCAATCCAAGAATAAACTTTCATAGATTCTCTACACGCACCACCTAGTAGTTCGTGTACAGGTGCATTATGATATTTACCTTTAATATCCCATAGTGCTTGATCAATTCCAGAGATTGCACTCATTAATATGGGACCACCTCTATAAAAGCTACTTCTATACATCATATTCCAATGATTTTCTATATTTAATGGATTCTTGCCTATTAATTGTTGCATAAATTCATCTACTGCTGCCCCAACAGTACTCGCTTTACCTTCAATTACAGGTTCTCCCCATCCAACAATGCCTTCATCAGTCGTGATTTTTAAAAACAACCAACGAGGTGGTACTTGAAACAATTCATAATCAATTATTTTCATATTATGCACGTCCTTTTTCAGAATTTACTTTGTTATAAAATGATTGCGCAGTTTTTTCTAAATCATCATAATATCCATCGGTAATTTCGACTTTAGTATTTACTAAAGCACTTCCTAGCCCAACACCAACTGCACCGGCTTTAATAAAATCTTCAACATTATTTAAATCTACCCCACCTGTTGGTAAAAGTGGAATATGTGGTAATGGACCTTGTAAATCTTTAATATATTGTGGACCCATCGTAGTAGTTGGGAATACTTTAATGATATCTCCACCATATTCATACGCTTCTAATATTTCAGTAGGTGTTAATGCTCCTGGAATACTAACTGCACCATATTTCTTGCTCATTCTAATTGTATCTTTATTAACTGTTGGAGATAAGATGAATGTAGCACCATTTAATATCGCTAATCTTGCAGATTCAGCATCTAATACTGTACCTGCTCCAACGACTACTTTTCCTTTCATTTCATTAGCTATTAACTCTATTGATTCTAGAGCTTTAGGCGAATTCATTGTAACTTCTATTGCCCTAACTCCTGCTTTATATAACGTTTTAACAATAGGTAAAATATTATTTGGATCTGCATTTCTTAAAATTGCAATGAGCTTAGTTTCTTTTATAATTTTTAAAGTATCCATTATAATTACTCCTTATCTGATTACATCATCAGTAATCTTTGTATTTTTCATTTTTTCGATTTCTTCTTTACTTGGCAATCCTTCAACATCACCTTTAACAGTAGTCACAAGTGCTCCTGCATTACATGCTTGTTCGACAGCCTGATGAATAGACAATCCATCAATATAACCCGCTATAAATCCAGCTGCAAATCCATCACCTGCACCAACCGGATCAACAACTTCAATCTTTTTTGAAGCTGTTGCATATCCAGCATAATTTTCATTATGATAATATGCACCTTTGCTCCCTAGTTTCACTACAACAGTAGATGCACCATGTTCTATAATATTCTGAGCAATCTTTTCTTCAGACTTCTCATTAAACAAAAATTCACCTTCGCTAATTCCAGGTAACACAATATCACTTAATGAAATCATTTTTAATAGGGTTTCTCGAGCTTCATCTTCACTCCATAATTTAAGCCTCAAATTAGGATCAAATATAATTTTCAAGTTTAGTTCTTTTGCTATAGATATTAAATGGAATGTTGTCTCTTTACAGCTTTCACTTAGTGCTGGTGTAATACCAGTAACATATAAATATTTAAACTTTGCTATATAATCTTTATCTATATTTGAATTTGTCATGAGACTTGCAGCAGAACCTTTTCTATAATAATGTACACGTGTTTGATCTTGACGTACTTTTTCTTTAAGAAAGATACCAGTAGGTGCATCTTCTATTAATTGAACTGCATCAACATTAATGCCTTCACCTCTTACAAATGAAAGTATTTTATGTCCTAGTTCATCATTTCCAAGTTGACTAATCCATCCTGTTTTTATATCTAACTTTTCTAAGCCAATGAGCGTATTTGTCTCAGCTCCTGCTATATGAGTTGTAAAGCTGTGTGCGTAACGCATAGGACCAACTTCATTCGGAGAAAAAACTACCATCGTTTCACCAATAGATAAAACATCCATTATTTCCTCACTCCTTTAACTTAATAACCTTCTGCATTATATAATCTAGCTGACAATCCACCATCTATAACTAAGTGTTCACCTGTCATCATTTCCGAATCATCAGAAGCTAAATATTGTGCTAATTTGCCGATATCTTCAGGCTCATTTATTCTTGAAGTAGCATGTAAATCTAACACACCTTTTCTTACTTCATCTTCATTGTCCATTGAATCAAACCAATTTTTTAAATGTGAAGTATTTGTAAAACCAGGACAAATGGCATTAACTCGTATATTATATTTACCTAAACTTAGTGCCATACCTCGTGTCATGCCATTTACGCCACCTTTCGCAGCTGCATACATATCAGTATCAGGTAAAGTTGCAATCGAATGATTAGAAGAGATATTGATAATTGAACCTCCTCCTTGCTTTTTCATTTCTGGAATAACGTATTTTGTACAAAGAAACGTACCTCTCAAATCAATATTAATAATAGAATCCCAATCTTCTACAGTAGCTTCTTCTATTGATTTAAACACCGTAATTCCGGCATTATTTACGAGTGTATTAATCTGTCCATATTGTTTAACTGTTTCTTTAACCATATTTATAATACTTTCTTCTTTTGAAACATCTGTTTCAATAAAATAAGCTTCTCCACCGCTCTGTTTGATTTCTTCAGCTGTTTCTTTCCCAAAATCTGAATCTATAGTCGCTACTACTACTTTCGCACCTTTGCTCCCTAATTGTTTAGCGATTCCTTTTCCGATTCCTTTTCCAGAACCTGTGACAATTGCAACTTGTTCATTTAAATTACTCATTATGACTCCTCCTTGAATTTATTTATTTGGTCTTGGTAAAGAGAATATATCTTCAACGATTAAAGATGCTGCACCAATAGTGTATAAATCATCTCCTAAAGCTGAAGTAATGATTGGTGTATGTTTAGCTTCTTCACCCATTACTTTTAATTGAATCACTTCTTTTATAATAGGTATTAATGCATCACTTATTTTAGTTAAACTACCACCAAGAACTATAAATCTTGGTCCAAATAAGTTAATTAAAATAGTGAATCCTAACCCGAGATTTCTTGCAACTTCGTGCGCAATATTTATGCAAAATTCATCACCTTTATTTACTGCAATATAAAAATCATCGATGGTTAAGTCTTCAATGTTATCCTTTTGATTTAAAATATTGCTTTTCTCACCTATTTTTAATTTGCGTTTTACTTTTTTTAAAATAGCTGTTTCAGAAGTTAAAGTTTCTAAACATCCATAATTTCCACATGAACACAAAGGACCATCAGGATCTATCGTTATATGACCAACCTGCCCTGTAACATGATGACTCCCTTTAAAAATAGAACCATTGTTGATAATGCTTGCACCAACTCCATAGTCAACAATTACTGAAATGAAATTACTTTCATCTTTACCTTGTCCAAACCACATTTCTGCTAGTGCTGCACTATTACAGTCATTATCAATTAAGACTTTTAATTGTGTAATCTTTTCTAATATTGATTTAATCTGTACATTTCTCCAACCTAAATTAGGAGCAAATATATTTTCACCTTTTTCAGTATCAACGAGTCCATGCATGCCTACACCGATACCAAGTACTTCAATTTGATTTGCTTTATATCTTTCAGTAATTAAATTAATTTGATTTCCTAAATACTCAATCATCTCATTTGGATTTTTATGTACATCCATTTCAATTGCTATCTCATTTAATATCTCTGCCTTTAAATTGTTAACAATAACCATAGTAGAATATGCACCAATTTCTAAACCAATTATGACTTTCTTCTCTTTATTAATATCTAGAGGAATAGGTTGTCTTCCTCTTACTTTTACTTCAGAGGATTTTTCTTCAATCCATTGCTCTTCAATTAATATTGAAACAATTTCTGAAACTGATGGCCGAGATAAGTCAATTCTATTGGCAACCTCGACTCTAGATATAGGTCCATGCTTTTGAATAGTTCTTAATACAAGTTGTTTATTATAATCTTTCATCAAATTCACATTAATCCTTGATGATTGCTTCATAACAGTCCTCCTCACCTTAAATAAGTAATGTGCAATAACTATATAATTGATTTATTTTGAAATAAAACTTGATTTTATAATTGAAAAGGCTTACATTTATAATTAAATCAGATTATTTAGATAATTACAACCTTTTAGTTATTTAGAATAATTAAATCTGGTTTTGAAATAAATTATTCCTCGAATAGTTTTAGTTATTCGAAGTTCTTATTCAAAATATTTGGAGGTAATAGGATGGAAGCAAGCAATTATCGAACAAAGTTAATATTCTTTCTTGGTGCATTAGGTGGTTTGCTTTATGGATATGACACTGGCGTTATTTCTGGCGCTTTACTATTTATAAAAAATGATATTCCACTAACAAACTTTACCGAAGGACTTGTTGTAAGTTCCATGTTAGTTGGTGCAATATTCGGTTCGGGCGCAAGTGGACCTTTATCAGACAAACTCGGGAGAAGAAAGCTAGTATTTATAATAGCTATCGTATTTATACTTGGTGCTTTAATACTTTCATTTGCACAATCAATGGTCATACTTGTTATCGGTAGATTCATCATTGGTTTAGCAGTCGGAGGCTCTACAGCAATCGTACCAGTGTACCTTTCAGAAATGGCACCAACAGATACAAGAGGTTCACTTAGCTCGTTAAATCAACTTATGATTACAATAGGAATTTTAGCATCATATTTAGTAAACTATGCTTTCGCTGATGCTGAGGCATGGAGATGGATGGTAGGTTTAGCTGTTGTACCATCTATTATTCTTATGGCTGGTGTTTACTTTATGCCAGAAAGTCCAAGATGGTTACTTGAGCATAGAAGTGAAAAAGCAGCTAGAAAAGTTATGGCTATAACACGACAACAATCTGAAATCGATAAAGAAATAGATGAAATGAAAGAAATTATTCATATATCAGAAAGCACATGGACAGTATTGAAATCTGTGTGGTTAAGACCTGTACTACTCATTGGCTGTATATTTGCTTTATTACAACAAATAATCGGTATCAATGCTATCATTTATTACGCTCCTACTATCTTTAGTCAAGCAGGTTTAGGAGATGCAACTGCAATTTTAGGTACAGTAGGAATTGGTTCTGTTAATGTGATAGTTACCATTTTTGCGATTATGATTATGGATAAAATTGATCGTAAAAAACTACTCATTACAGGGAATATCGGTATGGTTAGTTCATTACTTATAATGGCAACACTAGTATGGACAATCGGTCTAGACTCCACAGTCGGTGCTTGGATAATCGTAACATGCTTAACAATGTTTATTATTTTCTTCGCATTCACATGGGGACCTATTTTATGGATTGTTCTACCAGAATTATTCCCTATGAGAGCACGAGGTGCAGCAACAGGAATTGCAACATTATCATTATCAATTGGTAGTTTATTAGTCGCTCAATTATTCCCGATACTCACGTCAGTAATGGGTATTGAACAAGTATTCTTGATTTTCGCAGCAATCGGAATATTAGCAATGATATTCGTTATAAAATACATTCCTGAAACAAGAGGACGTAGTTTAGAAGAAATTGAAGTAGATTTAAGAAACAGAACATCTTCAGCAACATTATCTGAAATAGATTAAAAATAAAACACCCAATCCGTAGTATTTCTTTCGGATTGAGTGTTATTTATTTTAATAAAATTGTATTACTGTAGTCGTTAATGATTAACCAATTGAACCTTCCATTTCAAATTTGATTAGGCGGTTCATTTCTACAGCGTATTCCATTGGTAATTCTTTTGTAAATGGTTCAATGAAGCCCATTACGATCATTTCAGTAGCTTCTTCTTCTGAAATACCACGGCTCATTAAGTAGAATAATTGTTCTTCAGATACTTTAGAAACTTTCGCTTCGTGTTCCAATGAAATGTTATCATTCATAATTTCATTATAAGGAATTGTATCTGAAGTAGATTCATTATCCATAATTAATGTATCACATTCAATGTTTGAACGAGCACCTGTAGCTTTACGGCCAAAGTGTACTTGTCCACGGTAAACAACTTTACCGCCATTTTTAGAAATTGATTTAGATACAATTGTTGATGAAGTGTTTGGCGCTTTATGAATCATTTTAGCACCAGCATCTTGTACTTGTCCTTTACCTGCAAGTGCGATAGATAAAGTCATACCTCTAGCGCCTTCTTCAAGTAAGAAACAAGATGGATATTTCATCGTTAATTTAGAACCTAAGTTACCATCGATCCATTCCATCGTACCATTCTCATAAACAAATGTACGTTTTGTAACTAAGTTATAAACATTATTTGCCCAGTTTTGAATAGTTGTATAACGACAGTATGCATCTTTTTTAACAATAATTTCAACTACAGCTGAGTGTAGTGAATTTGTTGAGTAAACAGGTGCTGTACAACCTTCAACATAGTGTACTGAAGAACCTTCGTCAGCAATGATTAATGTTCTTTCAAATTGACCCATATTTTCAGAGTTAATTCTGAAGTACGCTTGAAGTGGTGTTTCAAGTTTTACACCTTTTGGTACATAAATGAATGATCCACCTGACCATACTGCTGAGTTCAATGCTGAGAATTTATTATCAGCAGCTGGAATTACAGTTGCGAAATATTCTTTAAATAAATCTTCATTTTCACGTAATGCTGAATCTGTGTCTTTGAAGATAATTCCTTGATCTTCTAAGTCTTGTTCCATATTATGGTAAACAACTTCTGATTCATATTGTGCTGATACACCCGCAAGATATTTTTGTTCTGCTTCAGGTATACCTAATTTATCGAAAGTATTTTTAATTTCTTCTGGAACTTCATCCCATGAACGTTCTGAACGTTCTGAAGGTTTTACATAATATGTGATTTCATCAAAGTTTAATTCTGTTAAATCCCCACCCCACATTGGCATAGGCATTTTGTAAAATTGTTTTAATGATTTCAAACGAAAATCAAGCATCCATTGTGGCTCGTCTTTCATTTCAGATATTTTTTTAACGATTTCTTCTGTTAAACCTCTACCTGAACGGAAAATAGAAACATCTTCATCATGGAAGCCATATTTATAATCTCCAACTTCTGGTGATTTTTTAGCCATTTTCTTCACTCCTCTATTATAATAGCGTTCGCCCATTGTTCAAAAGTTACGCGTTATCTTGCTCTTTTGTTCCTTTTTCAAATGCTTTCCAAGCTAATGTTGCGCATTTAATACGTGCTGGGAACTTAGACACTCCTGATAGAGCTTCAATGTCGCCCATTTCTTCATTGATATCGTAAGATTCTCCAAGCATCATATTTGAAAATTCTTTGCTCATTGCTAAAGCTTCTTCGATTGAATGACCTTTTACTGCTTCAGTCATCATTGATGCACTAGACATTGAAATAGAGCAACCTTCACCTTCAAACTTAGCATCTTTAATAACATTATCTTCAACATCTAATGTTAAGCGGATGCGGTCACCACAAGTAGGGTTGTTCATATCTATTGTTAAAGATCCATCTTCAAGAACACCTTTATTACGAGGATTCTTGTAATGATCCATAATGACAGAACGGTATAGTTGATCTAAGTTATTAAAATTCATAAGAGAAAAACTCCTTCGCTCCATTAAGTGCCTGAATTAACTGGTCAACATCTTCAGTAGTATTATAAATATAGAAGCTTGCTCGTGCTGTTGAAGATTGGTTTAACCATTTCATTAATGGTTGCGCACAATGATGCCCCGCTCTTACAGCGACACCTTCAGAATCTAGTGCAGTCGCTAAATCATGTGGATGTACACCTTCTACATTAAATGTTATTAGCCCTGCTCTTTTGTCAGGGGCTGGTCCATAAATATCTAATCCATCGATTTTAGACATTTCATTGTATGCATAACTAACTAAATCATACTCATGCTGATGAATGTTATCCATTCCGATAGAATCAATATATCTTATAGCTTCAGCTAAGGCAATTGCTTCAGCAATAAGAGGTGTTCCTGCTTCAAATTTAGTTGGTAAGTCTGTCCATGTTGCATCTTCTAATCCAACAAAGTCAATCATATCTCCACCAAATTCAATAGGTTCCATCTTATCTAATAAATTACGCTTACCATATAAGACACCTATTCCAGTAGGACCTAACATTTTATGTCCACTAAAGCTAAAGAAGTCCACATCTAAATCTTGAACATCAACATTCATATGTGGTGCTGACTGTGCACCATCAACTGCTATAACAGCATTATGATTATGCGCAACTTCAGCAATATACTTCACATCATTTATCGTTCCTAATACATTTGATACATGAGTTACTGCAACAATTTTTGTATTATCATTTATCGTGTTATCGATGGCTTCTTTTTCAAGTTCGCCACTTTCTGACATCGGAATAAATTTAAGCTTTGCACCAGTTCTTTTAGCCAATTGTTGCCAAGGTACGATATTAGCATGATGTTCCATTTGTGTAACAACAATTTCATCACCTTCTGAAACATTTGCGTCACCATAACTATGTGCAACTAAATTGATTGCTGTTGTTGTACCTCTTGTAAAAACAACTTCTTCAAAATACTGTGCGTTTATAAATCTTCTAACTGTTTCACGCGCTTTTTCGTAAGCATCTGTAGCAAGCGTTCCAAGTGTATGCACACCACGATGAACATTTGAATTATAGCGATTGTAATAATCTACTATACTATTCGTTACTTGCGTAGGTGTTTGACTTGTGGCTGATGAATCTAAGTACACGAGTCTACTACCGTTAACTTGTTGCTCTAATATTGGAAAATCTTTTATAATTTTTTCTACATTAAATGTTGATTCGGCCACATTATCAGACCTTTCTGTGCCTTTATTTATATTTGTGTTGTTACTTTAAGTTCGATAACATCACGTAATTGACGTTTTACGTCTTCAATTGGCAATGCAGATACAACTGGGTCTAGGAAACCGTGAATAACTAAGCGCTCTGCTTCTTCACGAGAAATACCTCTACTCATCAAGTAGTATAATTGGGTTGGATCTACTCTACCTACTGAAGCTGCATGTCCAGCTGTTACATCATCTTCATCAATAAGTAAAATTGGGTTTGCATCTCCACGTGCTTTTTCAGATAACATAAGAACACGAGATTCTTGTTGTGCATCTGCTTTAGTACCACCATGTTTAATGTAACCAACACCATTGAAGATAGATGAAGAACTATCTTTCATAACGCCGTGTTTCAAGATATGTCCGATTGATTCTTTACCATATTGAATGATTTGTGTTGTAAAGTTTTGTTTTTGTTCTCCACGACCTACTACTACTGTTTTTAGGTTACAGTTTGAACGGTCACCCATTAAATAAGTAGTGTTGTCATTGATTGTACTACCATCATTCATTAAGCCTAATGCCCAATCAATTGTTGCATCAGCATCAGCTGTGCCACGACGAATAATATGTCCAGTAAAATCTTTATCCATGAAATCAACTGTACCATAAGTGATATTTGAGTTAGCTCCAGCTATAACTTCAGAAACAATATTTAACTGACCTTTATTTGAAGATACAGTAGATAAATAGTTCTCAACGTAAGTTATTTCAGCACTTTCTTCAGTTACGATAATCGCATGGTTGAAGAAGCTCGCATCGCTATCATCATGAAGTACTACATATTGTACTGGATCTTTAACGACAACATTTTTTGGTACGTATACGAAGACACCACCATTTACTAATGCTGCGTGAAGTGCAGTTAATCTATGCTCATCTACTTTAACAGCATCTGTCATGAAGTATTTTTGCACTAAATCACTATTTTCAATTAAAGCTGTTTTTAAGTCTTTAATTACAACACCTTTTTCAATTAATTTTTCGTCTACTTTAGTAAAAGCAGGCGTATTATTATGTTGAACAATTAAGTTTGTTGCATTTTCAGTATCGATAATTTTTTGTACTGATTCAGGTAAACTTTCAATTGAATCGAATGTATCACTTTCAACTACATGAGTGTTAAAAGTATCAAAATTCCATCTATCAATTTTAGTTTTGTCTGGTTTAGGCATTTCTAATTTATCTAAATTTTGAAAACTTTCTTTTCTTAAATCAGTCATCCATTGTGGTTCGTTCTGAGATGCTGAATAATTAACGATGTCTTCAATGTTAATATTTAACTTTGTTTCAGTTGCCATTTATACTCCTCCTACTTGACTATAATTCTTATATATTATTCAGCGTTGATTGTTTCGTCTTCAATATTAAGTTCGTCTTTAATCCACTCGTAACCTTCTTCTTCAAGACGTCTCGCTAATTCTTCGCCACCTGATTTTACAACGCGACCTTGCATCATAACGTGTACGAAGTCTGGTGTAATATAATTTAATAGTCTTTGATAGTGAGTAATAATTAAGCAACCAAAGTCTTCACCGCGCATTTTGTTGATACCTTTTGATACAACTTTTAAAGCGTCAATATCTAAACCTGAGTCAATTTCATCTAAGATAGCAAACTTAGGTTCTAACATCATTAATTGAAGAATTTCATTACGTTTCTTCTCACCGCCAGAGAAACCTTCGTTAAGGTATCTTTGAGCCATGTCTTGATCCATTTCTAATAGATCCATTTCTTTATCTAATTTCTTAATGAATTGCATTAAGTTAATTTCGTCGCCTTCTTCACGTTTAGCATTTATAGCAGAACGTAAGAAATCAGCATTTGTTACACCAGAAATTTCTGATGGATATTGCATAGCTAGGAATAAACCAGCTTGAGCACGTTCATCAACTTCCATTTCTAATACATTTTCACCATCTAAAAGGATTTCACCTTTAGTTACTTCATATTTAGGGTGTCCCATAATAGCAGAAGATAAAGTTGATTTACCAGTACCATTTGGTCCCATTATTGCGTGAATTTCACCTTGTTGTATTGTTAAATCTACACCTTTAAGAATTTCCTTGCCTTCGATTTCTACGTGTAAATCTTTGATTTCTAATTTTGATGCCATATTATTTTTTCCCTCCAGAGAATTTATTCACATTTAAAAAAGATAACCCTACATTATCTTTTCTAGTTTATAATAATTTTAATCTAACGTCAAAGTTTGTTATGATTCTTTACCCTTCACATTATAACGTAGTTACTAAGTCAATTAAACACTTTCGCTCAATTTATATAGAAGAAACGCTTCATAAATAACATTTTTCTGAAAAGTCTTTCAAATGATAATCATTTCAATCTATTCTCATTTTATGTAAAATCTATTTGAATGGCTTAAGAAGGCTATTTAGGAAAATGTATATTATAATGATGTTAAATAAAATTTAAAATACGGAAAGGAAGTCCAAATGAAACGCTATGAACAATTTGCATTTGTAATAAGTGCGATATGTGCTTTTATATTATTATTAAATTTAGTAGGCGTCATAAATATAAGTAGTTTATACAACACACTTTTAACCGCATTGACAATTGCTAGTATCGCTACATTTAATGTAAGAAACTATAGATCAATAAAATTAAAAGAGCATCTAGCCGAATAGCTAGATGCTCTTTTAATATATTTATTTTGCTGAAATTACTGCACCATCATATTTTTTATCGATGAAGTCTTTAATTTCTTTTGATTGTAATACTTTTATTAACGCTTTGATTTTCTTATCGTCTTTGTGTCCTTTTTGTACTGCGATAAGGTTAGCGTAAGGTGATTCTTTACCTTCTACTGCGATTGAATCTTTTATTGGATTTAATCCTTGTTCAATTGCAAAGTTAGAATTGATAATTGTAGCGTCACCTTCGTTTGCTTGATAAGATTTCGGTAAGAATTCTGCTGATTGTTTGTTGTTGAATTTAATATTTTTCTTATTTTCAGTAATGTCATCGAATGTTGCATCTATTGGATCAACGCCGTCTTTAATTTTGATTAATCCTGCTTTTTCAAAGAATGCTAAAAATCTTCCTTCTTCTGCTGGGTTATTTGAAACGTATACTGTAGCATTTTTCGGTAAGTCTTTTAATTCTTTATATTTTTTAGAATAAACTGCCATTGGTTCTAAGTGTACATTTCCTGCAGACTCAATTTTATATCCTTTTTCTTTAGATTCAGTATCTAAATAAGGTGTATGTTGGAAGAAGTTTGCATCAAGTTCACCTTTATCTAATAATTTGTTAGGTGTTGTGTAATCGTTAATTGTTTTAATTTCTAAATCATAACCTTCTTTTTTAAGAAGTGGCTTTGCTTCTTCTAATATTTCAGCGTGTGGTGCTGGTGATGCACCTATTTTAATTGTTTCTTTTTTACCGTTGTCATCGCCGCTTCCTCCACCACATGCAACTAGCACTACTGCTAATAGTGAAATGAATAATAAACCAAAAACTTTTTTCATGTGAAACACTCCTTTAACGTTTATCAATTTTTTTAACAATAATATCTCCAATAAATTGGATTACAAATACAATAATTAATATAAAGATTGTTGAAATTAAAATGACATCATTTTGATTTCGTGTAAATCCAGTTAAGTAAGCTAAGTTACCTAACCCACCTGCTCCAATTACACCTGCAATTGCTGTTGATCCCACTAATGCAATTGCTGTCACTGTAATACCTGAAACTAAGGCAGGTAATGATTCTTTAATTAACACTTTTCTTACTACTGTCCATGTTGTAGCACCCATTGATACAGCTGCCTCAATAACGCCTTTATCGATTTCTTTCATACCTATTTCTACTAATCTAGCATAGAAAGGTGATGCACCTATGATTAATGCTGGTAGTGCACCTTTTGGACCACTGATTGTTCCTAATAAAATATCTGTAAAAGGTATTAATAGTAGAATTAAGATGATGAATGGAATAGCTCTGAATAAGTTAACGACGAATGATACGATTGAATAAAATATTCGAGAGCTCTTTGATGTCCCTCTTGATGTTAAAAATAGTAATGTTCCTAATATTAAACCAAATACTAATGTAAATACTGTTGATATTACCGTCATGTATAGTGTTTCATATAATGCTTCCCATACGGCATCCCATTTAACATTAGGCATTGTAATCATTTCAGTTATAATATCTCCAAATGATTTATTCACTTACATTCACCTCTACTTTCACACCAAGATCATTAAGTTCTTTTTTAATTTGATCTTTAGAATAATCACCTTGAGGTAAATGAACGATCATATGGCCAAATGTGCCATTTTGAGTCAACTTAACATCACCTTCAATGACATTAATATCGATATTATATGTTTTAATAATTTTTGCTAACACAGGTTCTGAACTCGTTCCACCAACGAAATTCAGTTTCCAAATTTCTCCGTTTGGTTGTTCTTTTCTGAAATCTTCTAATGTTCTTTGAAGATCATCAGCTTTTAAGTCATCTTTTACGAAACGCTGTGTAACATATGTTTGAGGGTCATTAAATACATTGATAACTTCTCCCTCTTCGACAAATTTACCATTTTCCATGACTGCAACATGATCACATATTTTTCTAATGACATGCATTTCATGTGTAATAAGTATAATTGTTAAATTGAGCTCTTTGTTTATGTCTACTAATAAATCTAATATTTCATCAGTAGTTTGAGGATCTAATGCACTTGTTGCTTCGTCACATAATAATACGCGCGGATCATTTGCTAAAGCTCGAGCTATACCAACTCTTTGCTTTTGCCCACCGGATAATTGTGATGGATAAGCATTCTCACGACCTTCAAGACCCACTCTTTTGATAAGTGCTTTTGTTTTTTCGTTTATCTCACTTTTAGATACCCCTGCAATTTCTAAAGGAAATGCAATGTTATCTTTAACCGTACGAGACCATAGTAAATTGAAATGTTGGAATATCATACTTACCTTTTGTCTTTTTAATCTAAGGTCTTGTTTAGAAAGTTTGCCAATATTTGCACTATCAACTATAACTTCACCTTCAGTTGGCGTTTCCAGACCGTTAAACATTCGTATTAATGTACTTTTTCCAGCTCCAGAAAATCCAATTACACCATATATACTTCCTTTATCTATTTTTAAGTCGACATGGTCAACAGCTGTAATGTCACCTTTTTTTGTTTTGAAAGTTTTAACAACTTTATTTAACTCAATCAAATCTGCTGCCTCCTAATCTTTAAATTAAAAACGCCTTACTCTAATTATCAAGAGAAAGGCGTTAGAAATATGTCTTTCTCTCATCTTCAAAAGTTTACACTTTTTGTGAATTGGCACCATTTCATATATATATGACGGTTGCCGGGCTTCAAAGGGCACATCCCTCCACCACTCTTGATAAGAGTTACTACGTATTTAATTAAATTCATACTATCATGATAAGTTTTTATCGTCAATAACTTTTTGAATATTCTCAACAATATAAGGAACAGACTGAAAAGCGTATATTCTTTCTATGACCTTATCTTGTTTCATAATGAATAATACAGGTACTGATAAGATTTCAAATTCTCTACAGAACTCTGGATAAAAATTTAAATCACATTTATTGATTGGTAATTGTGTTACTTCGTTCGCTATATCCAGCATACGTTCAGATATTTTGCACGTTCCACATGTAGGTGTATAGCCAAATAATAAATGTAAATCCTTATCAAAATGCTTGTATATATCGTTCAATATTTCTGTGTGTTTCATGGTAACGATACTTCCCTTTCAATACAAAATCATTGTTTACTGTAAATCCATGATAGTTTAACACATTCGCTAAATATTGTCTTGGACAGCGAGCTACTTCAGAAAATGTCGAATCAATATAAATATGACGACTTTCACTCACATACTTCTTAAACCATTTTCGAATACGTTTACCTTCTTTATCTTGATCGACTAAAACATATACTTGTGAACCATAAATTTCTTCTAAAAGTTCGTCCATTTTTTCTACACCCATTGTTCCATGTGTACAAATAATATGAACATGATCATTTAATACTTCTTTCACTCGTTTTTTATCAGAAATACCTTCTACGATTATTACTTTTTTAATCATCGCCATGGCCATCACCTTCTACAAATGAATTAATATTATAGTTCAACTTCGTATTCAAGATTTAAAAAAACTCCATGATACCATTTGCATCGTGGAGTTTAATATTATATTATTCACCTATCATTTCACTATAAGCGTCTGCATCTAGTAATCCATCTAATTGAGCTTTATCAGATAACTCAACTTTAACCATCCATGCTTTATCATATGATGATTCATTAACAAACTCAGGGCTATCTTCTAGTTCTTCGTTTACTTCAACGACTTTTCCAGATAGTGGTGCATATAGCTCAGAAACTGTCTTAACAGATTCTACACTACCAAATGAATCTCCACTAGTTAATTCGTCACCTTCTTCAGGTAACTCAACAAACACAATGTCCCCTAATTCTGATTGAGCAAAATCAGTAATACCAATTGTTACAACATCACCATCAATTTTTACCCATTCATGTTCTTTAGAATATTTTAACTCACTAGGTACTGTCAAAGTAATCCCCTCCTATATGTATTTCACCTATAATCATGACATAAAGCGATTATTCAAGCAACTATTTTTACAACCAAGTTTGGCGATATTCGTCTTCTTTAAAACCTAAAGTAACCTTATTGCCTAAAACTGCTAAAGGTCTTTTGATTAACATACCATCTGAAGCTAATAAATCGAATTTTTCGTTGTCAGACAAATCATTCATTTTATCCTTTAAACCCAACTCGCGATATTTAGCGCCTCGAGTATTAAATAATTGATTCACAGTAATATCTGTACCATCAATGATATCCTTTAATTCTTTAGCTGTTGGTGTTAACTGTGTAATATCAATCGGTTCGAAACTAGCACCATTCTCTTCTAGAAACTTTGCTGCCTTTTTGCAAGTTGTACAATTAGGATATTGATAAAATTTTATCATGTCTTTACCTCCATATGTCTATTTAAATCTATTATAACAATATTACTAACGAACATATAGTAATGAGTTAAATAATTTTTAAAATATTGAAAATGCGATATACTTTAATTATAAGAAAAATTTCTAAGGAGCATAATAAAAATGAGAACAATTAGTCAATATGCAGAATTCGAAGAGATCACACAAAGCGAAGAACCAGTAGTTGTAAAATTCTTTGCAGACTGGTGCCCAGATTGCACAAGAATGAACCAATGGATTGATCCTATCATCGACGAATATCATAATTTCAACTGGTATCAAATTAATCGCGATCAAGTTCCAGAAGCGGCTACAGAAAATGATGTAATGGGAATTCCAAGTTTATTAGTATTTAAAAATAACGAAAAACTTGCTCACTTACATTCAGCAAATGCCAAAACACCTGAAGATGTAAAAGCATTTTTAGCTGAAAACTTAAAATAATAAATAGTTGATTTAAATAAGCAAGAGGCTGAGACAATTAATTGTCTCAGCCTCTTACTGTATGGTGATGATTTTGAGAATGTCTTCGATTAACTATCTAATTAATCTACAACTTAGCCTAATACATTATATTATTACCATTCTGTAATAAGTGAATTATTTTTTCTTGTCATTACATTTACACTTGGGTCTTTTTCTGTAACATATAAAAATCCATTAACATCTTCATCATCATTTACTCCAACGATTTTACGGAATGTTGGTTTGAATATAAATTCAGGTGTTTTCCAACATGAACCCATTCCTTCATCGTGTATGAGTAACATTAAATTTTGAATAAATGCACCTATCGCCATTTGATTTTCAAGATTTTCTTTTTGTCTTGAATCTCTTTTCGAAAGTATAACAAACATGCCACCGACTTTAGTCACTTTGTTTATATATTTTTCTTGTTTAGCAGGATCATTTACAAATGCAGATTGTGCTACTTTTTCAGCAAATTCAGGTATTTGTTTTTTATTTATATATACTAATCTCCACGGTTCTCGCATTCCATGATTTGGAGCATAAGTTGCTAAATCAACTAAAGAAAATAATTTCTCTTCATCAATATACATCTCATAGTCATATTTTTTTACGCTTCTTCTTTCTATAATCGCTTTCTTTAATTCCATTATTTACACTCCCAATTCCCATTGATAATTATTATCAATTATATCATAAAAATGAGCTTAAATTCTAATATAATAGAATTTAAGCTCATATATTAATGTTGATATAAATCTAATTGTTTCTTAATTTCTTTAACATGAATTTGTCCAGGTGCTGCTTCTTTACCTACAAAGCCATAAGTGAATTTAGAACCAAATAATCCACCAGTGATTCTAGTCATTTTTCCTAGTTCACCCATTGAAATACCAATCACATCAATTTCCAGCTTATGATAAGCTCTGTTCAGAGCATTAAGCATAGATAATAAGTGTTTTTCATTGTGTGGCATTACGGCAAGCTTCCCGATATCTGCACCTAATTCTGCCATTTTTTCATAAGTTACAAACATTTCTTCTTCATCAGGCGTCGATTTAAAATCATGATGAGATATGATTATTTTAACTTCATTATTTTGTGCTTTTGTTATGCAATTCATTAAATTATCTTCGTAAGTATCTAATTGAATATCTACATAATCAGCTTTTTTATTACAAATAATGTCTTGCATTAATTTGTAATATGATTCATGATCAAAATCACCATTTCCACCTTGCCCTTTTGAACGATAAGTGAATAATATCGGTGCAAGTTGATATTCTTTTTTAAATTTCTCTAATATTTCATTAATATTTTCAATTGAAGTGTTTTTTAAAGCGTCTGCTCTAAATTCAACGATATCAATTGAATCTTTATTTGAAATGAGTTCTTCAACTGTTTTTTTAATATCATCTGCTGTTTCTAATGATATTGTCGCAACGATATATGGAAACGTTTTTGTTTGTTCTTCAGTCATAGTCATTCCTCCAATGTTCTTCTATTTATATTTTACATTAGTCGAGGAAATTTTTCTATGAAACGATGGTTGAATATATCATATAAATAGCTACCCATCATAATTTTAAAACTTATTTTACAATTAATACCGGGATTGCAGCTCGTTTAGCAACTTTATGACTGACACTTCCTAACACGAGTTTATCTTCATCTTCTGCTTTTCTATTACTTAAAACAACAATGTCAAAATCTCCAGTATTAGCTTTATTTACCAATTCTGATTTAGGATTCCCTTGAACAAATTGAAGATTATATTTGATATTTTGTTCATTAAAATAATCAAATATATGGTTCATCGATTCTTGTCTTTTTTCTTTAAGTTCATCTAAATGGACACCCGTACGTACAGAAGCTTTTAAATCTTTTTCGCTAACAACGTTATAAAGTGTGACTTCTGACCCTTCTCCAACAAGTTTAGCAATCTGTTCTAAAACTTTTTCATTTTTCATTTCTGTATTAATGCCAAACAAAATATTTTTATACATGATTACCACTCCTTTTACTCTATTCTAAACTAAGTGTTGCCCTATTTTCAATTTTTTACATTCTGAAAAATAATAAAATATTAATTTACTATAAATATTTTGTATATTTTATAATAGACCTAGATTTATTACCCAATTTACTATAAACTAAAAATAATTAATAAATAAAACAATTGTTTTACATTGATTATTTACTTGTGTATAAGGTTTTGAAATCATACATAGACAATTGTTTTTTATTAAAAAATAATACATAAAGGGGGAAATATTATGGCTAATTCTAATCAATCAGATCAGAATCCTTTCAACCAAAACACCTCAGAACAACAAAACGCACAACAAAATAATCCATTTAATGATTCTACTGATGGTAATAATCATCAGCAAGAGCAACGCCAATCGGGAGATGGTAAAGGCTCTAGTATGAAACCTTGGTTCTTTGGCTGTGGTGGATGTTTAATAGTATTCATTATTTTAGCAGTTATTTTGGGTGCATGTGCTGCTGGCCCAATTAAAGACCAAATTGATGAGTTCACAAATAATAGTACTGAAGAAAAATCTACTGAAGAAGAACCTACAGATGAGGAAACTACTGAAGAAGAATCTACTGAAGAAGAATCTACTGAAGAGGAAACTACTGAAGAATCTACAGATGAAGATGATGATTCATCTACTGTTACTAGAAACACAACAGTAGGAAACTCAATTAGTGCAATCGGTACAAAAATTACAGTAGAAAAAGCTGAATTTGTTGAACCAACTAATAAATATAGTAAACCTTCTAAAGATAAAATATTAAAAGTTTCTTACAAACTAGATAATATTAATAACTCAAGTTTAATCGTTGGTGATACTAACTTCGGAATTACAGCTGATGGTAGTAGAGTTTCAAAATTCTATGGTATGGATGATGAAAATGATGGATTTTCATTTAGTTTAAAACCTGGTGAGTCAGATACAGGTTATGCATACTATGATGTACCAGAAGCGGATCAATATGACGTACAATTACAATTACGCTCATCAGATAAACGTTACAAAATGAAATGGGAAATTGATGAAGACGACATAAAATAATCAAAAAGAGCAGGAATTCATTTTTTTAAAATGAATTCCTGCTCTTTTTATACTATAAAGAAATAATAATTCAATTAGTTATTATTTCTTAAATTTATCGATAACATCATTTGCTTTATTTTTTGCGTTTTCTACCGCTTCTTTAGCTTTACCAGAAGTTTTATCTTTTTTACCTTCATTTTCTAACTCTTTATTATCTGTTGCATTACCAACTGTTTCTTTAACATTACCTTTTGCTTGTTCGAATTTGCTTTCGTCTGCCATTTTATATCACCCTTCATAAATCATAATTGAATGATTATCCATTCTATATTATTTATACCCAATAACATACTTTATAAACATCTTATTTAATTGAATGGTAATTAAAAACTTCCTTAATTAATCACTTATCTATGAAACTATGATTTAAAAATTAAATTAGGGGTAAACATTTAATATATACTAAAGGAGGTATTTTTTTATGGCAACTCAATATGAAACAAAAGCAACAAACACAGGTGGTCGTAAAGGTCATGTTTATACAGATGATAAAGCAATTGATGTAGACGTGTTACCACCACAACAAGCTGATGGTAACGCTACAAACCCTGAACAACTTTTCGCTGCGGGTTATGCTTCATGTTTCAATGGCGCTTTCGATTTGATTTTAAAACAAAACAAAGTACGTGACGCTGAACCAGAAGTTACTTTAACTGTACGTTTAGTAGATGACCCAAATGCTGAAAGCCCAAAACTAGAAGTAGATATTGATGCTAAAGTTAAAAATGTATCTCAAGAAGACGCAGAAAAATATTTAAAAGATGCTCATGATTTCTGCCCTTACTCAAAAGCGACTAGAAATAATATAGACGTTAATTTAAATGTTGAAGCTGTTTAATAATTATAAAAAAAGCATCGGGTGAAATCACCCGATGCTTTTTTCTTATGATTTGTTTGTTTCTTCTTCCTGATTCCACCATAATGCATCTTTTGGATTTTCATATACTTCTTGTAAGTCTTCTTTATTATCAACATTCGGATATGATCCTCTTAGTGATTTGTTTGAAGTTGTTTTGAACATAAACAAGAATATGACTAATCCTACTACATTTATAAATGTTAAATAATATGACGGTGCAATTTTTTGACCAGTTGTTTCTACTAAAGTGGTTAAAATAAATGGTGTTAAACCACCAAAAATTGCTGCACCTATATTATATACAAGAGATAACGTTCTTAGTCTTACTTTTGTATAGAATATACTTGGTAACACTGATGGCATAACACCTTCAAATGTAGACATGAATAATGCAATAATGAATAAACCTGCAATTACCACTGGAATGGATGGAATACTCATCAACCAGAAAGCTAATACTGAGAGTAAACTAAATCCTATTAGGCCAAATAAAATTGTGTTTTTATTTCCAACTTTATCACTATACCAACCAAAGAAGAATACTGCCGGTATCATTGCTGCCATAGTTAAAATACTTAGCATACTACTCATCGTACCGCCTAAATCTAACGTACCATTAAGGAACGAAGGCATATATGATAAAACCATATAGTTTGCTACATTTAAGAATGCTACACCAGCGAAACAAACGATTATATCTCTCCAATATTTTCTAAATATATCTTTATAAGAATACTCAAGTTCTTCTTGTTCTTCGAGAGTTGTTTCATAAGCTGGACTTTCATCTAAATTATTTCTTAAATACACACCAATGATTCCTAATGGTGCTGCAATAATGAATGGAATTCTCCACCCCCATGAAGCCATTTGTTCATCATTCAGTACAGCATACATAATACCTACGAGTGCTGCAGCTAATATACTTCCAGACAACGTTCCGATTTCAAGTCCGCTTCCTAACTTACCTCTTGTTTTATCTGGCGAAATTTCGGCTATGTATGTCATTGCACCTGCATACTCACCACCAGTTGAGAATGATTGTACCATTCTAACAATTAATAATAAGATTGGTGCCCAAATCCCTATTTCATGTTGAGTAGGCAAAAGACCTAAAGCTAGTGTTGATAGTGCCATCATAATAATAGTTGTCGATAGCACAACTTTACGTCCATGTTTATCTCCAAGATGGCTAAAGAATATACCACCTATTGGTCTAACAATAAAAGCAAATGCAAATACTGCAAATGTTGATGCAAGTTGAATTTCTTTTGGCATATTACCAAAGAAGTTCATACTTATAATAACTGCTAATTGAGCATAAAGACCGAAGTCAAACCACTCAATTGCATTACCAATCCCTGTTGCGACGACAGTTTTTTTAGTTTTACTAGCGTCTACAACATTAACGTTCTTTTTCTTGAATTTCATAATTTTATAAACACTCCCCATTTTGTCTATATATTCATATAGCCTATTAAAATGTTTTTAATCAAAAAAACTGAAATTTATAAAAACATCTCACAATACTCTTCAAATCATGTTTAAAATTAATAATAAATAAAACACTCCGTTGAATAAATTTACATTAAAGTAATCTATCCAACGGAGTGTTTAATTCGTTATATTTTTTTAGCTAATTCAGTCATAAAATCAAAGAATCCATCTCGATCTACATCATTCACAATATTAACGATTCTTCCTTCTTCACTTTTAAAAGTACGACCCTGGCTAGGTCCATGAGTGATTACAGATAATTTTTGTTCTTCTTTCTCTACAAGTTCTGGCTTGCCAACGTACGCAGTTGTTAATACATCCCATAAGAAGTACGTAGAATTCGTAACAAAGTGTGTTAACGGTGGTACTAGCGCATAACAAATACCTAGAAAATCTACACCTTCAAATTGTCTTTCGTTTGCCCAACGTTTACGAATGTCCGGAGTTAATGGTACTTTGTTTGTACTTTCCAGTGCTACCATATCAATCGGTAAATTCGTATCAAATACTGTTTGAACAGCTTCTGGATCCCAAAAAGCATTCCACTCTGCTGTTCCATCATGTTCAGGTTCTTCTACATTTCCTTTATCCAGCAAAGTTCCACCCATCCAAACTACTCTTTCAATACGTTCTTCTATTCTAGGTTCAACTTTTAAGCTTTTAGCTAAATCAGTTAAAGGGCCAGTCAATAACATTGTGACTTTTTCAGAACTATTCATGACTTTCTCTATAATATCTTCATAAGCTTCATTTTCAGAAATAGTAGACTTAATATCTACATCTTCATTTAAAATCGGCATTGCATCTACAAAAAATGCATGCATTCTCCAATCTTTAGGAAAAGGATTTTTACCTCTTTCTTGCGAAGATGCAACATCTAATTGCTGTGATGAAAATCGATTAATAATTTTACAGGACGCATTCGTTGCTGGTTCAACATAGCAATCTGCACCAATAGCGCTAACACCAATTAAATTCACATCATCCATTTGTAATAACAAAAATAATGAAATTAAATCATCGACGCCACCATCATGGTTAAAATATACTGTCTGCATTAGTTTACCTCTTTCTACTATTTCAAATATAAATATTCTTCTAATTCAATTATCGTTCTTCAGACGAATTTGAATCACGCTGAGATTGCTTCTGCTGTGCTGCTCGTTCTCTTTCTTTTTGTGCTGCCTCTTGTGCTGCTCGTTGTTTTTCTTGTTGTGCTGCTTGGTCTTTTTGTTGCTGTTGTTGTTTTTCTCGTTCCGCTGCAGCTTGTTCTTGCTCTCGTCGTTTCTGTTCTGCTGCTGCCTGTTCTTTTTGAGCAGCTGCTTGATCTTGTTCTTTTTGTGCTGCTGCTTTTTCTTCAGCTGCTTCTTGTTGTTTCTTCTCTTGCTCAGCAGCTTTTTTATCTGCTTCCTCTTTAGCTGCTTTATCTTCGGCAGCTTTTTTAGCCGCTTCTTCTTTTGCTTCTTTATCTTTAGCCGCTTTATCTTCAGCATCTTTTTGACGTTTCTTCTCTGCTTCATCTAATTTTTTCTGTTCTTCTGCAGAATTGTTAGGTTGTTCAACAGTTTGTTGTTCATTTGTTTGTGGTTCTTGTGGTGGCACCACTTCTTCAGTTGTTCTTTCATTATTCAAATCTTCTTTAATATCTTTTTTAGCTATAGTCCAATTTGCTTTATATTCTTTTTTAGATGATTTAAAATCCATATTTACTTGATACTTATCCATATCCGCTACATCATAATATAAATAACTAGATTTAGTCTCACCTTTTTCTAGTTGATGTTGGAAACCACCTTTATTATCTTTCATACCATTAAACTGTGGCTGTACTTCTCCATCAATTGTTAAATTAAAATTAGAATTATCTATAAATTTTTTACCTTTCTCTAAATTTTTGAATTTATAATTGATTTTCAATATTTTGCCGTTTTGAGAATATGAATAACCATCATCAGGCAGAACAAACTCAGCCTTAGTGACCGTTACTTCTAAACCATTAGCGATAATTTTGTCACCTAACTTTAAATCTTTCAAGTCTTTCTTAGGTGTATCAGATATATGTTTAACTTCCTTTGGCTTGTCTTCTTTGAATAATTGTTTGTATGAATATTCTTTATCAAAAGACAAACTCACAAAAATACAAACAAAGCTTATAACACCAACTACAAATAGCACGATTGTACTTGCTAAATAGCTGCTATACTGTTTTTCTTTGGCATATTTTATTACTGTGATAGCCAAAGTAACAATAAAGGCAATGGATATAACTACCCACAACAACACAAAAAGTATACTGCTCATTTTTTCTCTCCTCTTAGATTGATTAGTTATTTTATCATAGCATGAATTAGTTAAAATAATAGTATTAAACTAAATTATCACTCACTATAATTGACCAATTCTTTCAAAAGTTAATTCATATAATTCTTTATCATCTAAATTAACAAAACTATCAATCGAGATTCTATATTCATTAGATGAGCGTTTTTTAGATACCTGACCATTATACTTCAACTCAATCGTCATGTTAGTTTCATAACCATTATTTTCAATAGTATCACTAAACTCAGAGAGTACTTTTTGATTAATAGGAATTAAATAAAACTGATTGTTAGGTAAAATGTTAATACGTTTCCTTTGAAGTATTTCTTCATCATTTAACTTTAATATAACTTCAATATCTTTCGCAGAGCCGCCACCTAAATTTAATAATTTAAATGCCGTGTTCACATACTCATGGTCAGAAGCAGTCAAATTCCTCACTTTAATCCCACGCTTATTCTTTTCTAAAATAATCTGATCAAATGATAAATAAGGAATAAAAGATATTTTAATTTGACGAATTTGGATCATAACAGATATAAAATATAAAATGGCCATTATAAACGTACCAATAGAACCAATAGCTTGAATAATATTTATCATACTTTCACCTCTCTATAAAAACCTTGTTCTATTTTATACCCACTTCGAAATTGCTAAATCATATATTAGAAATGAAAAAGGTTCGAATACTGTTTAACGAGTATCGAACCTTTTAATAACACCTTTTAATATTCTTCTTTTAAAATACTATATATTAATGAATCTCTATAACCATCTTTTAATTTTATATCTTGTCTTAATATCGCTTCATGTTTCATACCTAACTTTTGTAAAACGATTTCTGAAGCTGAGTTACGTATATCAGTTGAAGCCCATATTCTATTTAATTTAAGAACTTTAAATCCATATTTTATAATAGTTCTTCCAATATCCGTTGCTATACCGTTACCCCAATATTCTGGATGTACAATATAACCAAGTTCTCCACTTTGATTTTTTGTGTCACTAACCAGTTGTATCGCACCAATAACTTTATCAGTATCAGCATCGACAATGACATTGTACATCCAATTTTCATCTCGGTTTAATAACATTTCCACAAATTCTTCAGTTTCTTCATAAGATTGAGGCTCCCATGATTGATATTGACTCACTTCAGGTTTATTAGCATATGCATGAATATCTTCTATATCTGAACGTTTTAAATCTCGTAAATAGTAATCCATTAGATATCCTCCAATTAGTTTATGTATTATTATGATTGGGAATATCTTATCACAATTCTCTTTTTAATACCAAACTATTCTTATAAGTTTACTATGTTATAGATAAGATAATGCGTTTTCGGGTCGATAATTTTATTTATCGGCCTGTATTTCGTGTTTTCGGGTCGATATTTTATTTTATCTGACTGCATTTCGCATTTCTGGACTGGTAATTTTATTTATCGGTCCGTATTTCTCATTTCTGAACCGGTAATTTTATTTATCGGTCCGTATTTCTCATTTCTGGACCGCTATTTTTATTTATCGGTCTGTATTTCGTGTTTCCGGACCGCTATTTTTATTTATCGGTCCGTATTTCTCATTTCTGGACCGCTATTTTATTTTATCGGTCCGTATTTACCAATTCATATCTCATCATATCTTCATCATAATAACTTACACCATCAAAAATAGCTTTTGGTTCTGTAGCATACTTTTGAAACCCCATTTTTTTATAAAATTCTATCGCTCGATTATTATTAGAAAGAACACTTAAATCTATAAACTTTAATTCATTTAACTCTGATGCCAGTTGAATCAACTTATTGACAACTCTGCTAGCTATACCAGTACTACGGTAATCAGGATGACAATACATTGCCACAAGGTTTCCTTTATGGTTAAGTTTTTTAACAGTTTCTCTATAAAAAGTTAATACACACACTAATTTATCATCTTCAAATCCACCGATTGTAAATTTCAACTCGTTTGATTCTAGACGTTTTTCAAATTTACTTAACGGATAATTTATTTCAATTTCATATAAAGAAGCAAATGCTTGTGCATCAGTTTGTAAACTTAGCAATCTTAAATCTCTAAATTCAATAACATCATTTTTATTTAATAGACGCACTACCATTTCACCACTCCTTTACTCACTAAAGTAATATACGTTTCCTGCCCCGTCATAATCATCTAGTTCTGGGTCGTGTTTGAATCCTAATTTTTCTGCTGTTTTTATGGATGGTGTATTTTCCTTTTTAGTTAATGCTACTATTTTATATTGGTTCTCAGTGATTTCTTTTACATGCTCTATTATTCTTTGGCTCGCTTCTGCTACAAGTCCTTGTTTAGTTTGCGCCGCTTCTATTCTGTAATATATATTCAAATAAGTTTGACCTTTTATATTTTTAAATTGTAATCCACATATACCAAATGGTTCATAGTAGTCTTTTTTTATTAGTACGTAATATCCTAATCCGTGTTCTTTATAGTGCTTAATCCACTCTGACAATGTTTCTTTAAATGCTTCTTTATCTTCTACTGGACCTGCTGGATTATATTTTTGATTTAAAGGATCGCGATGTACTTCAAATAATTTATCAAGATATGTATTTGCTGGTGCTACAAGTTTAAGTCGCTCTGTTTCTAAGATCATCTGAATTCTCCTTTTTACAACAATTTTATTTTATATCATACCATTAAGCATAAAAAATACCCACCAATTAAGGTAGGTACTCATCAAAATGCATTTATTTTACTCTTTCAATAATTTCACTTAAATTTTTAAGACTACTATCTATTTCATTTATACTGGTTGGTATTTTATATATAATCTGGTTATTTTTAAATTTTTAAATTATTATAATATATAGAAGCTTAAATTAAGCCTTTACTCTAAAAGAAAATCATTAAAGAAAGTGTGTTCATTATGATACAACCTATAATCCATGGATTTTTATTAGCCTTAGGACTCATTTTACCTTTGGGTGCACAAAATGTATTTGTATTTAATCAAGGAGCAAATCAAAAACGCTTAATCGGTACTTTGCCTGTAATCATTACAGCTGGTCTATGTGACACTTTTTTAATAGTTCTTGCTATATTAGGTGTTTCTTTAATATTAATGTCACTTCCAATTTTACAAATTGTGATATATATTGTCGGACTTGTATTTTTATTATATATGTCTTGGTCGTTATGGCATGAAAAGCCAGATCACTTAAAAACGTATAATTCTATGAGCGCTAAAAAACAAATAGGGTTCGCTTTATCCGTATCATTGTTAAACCCTCATGCTATTATGGATACTATTGGTGTTATTGGTACAAGTGCAACCGTATATTCAGGAACAGATAAGCTTTTGTTTAGTATCTCCACTATTGTCGTTTCCTGGCTGTGGTTTATTTTGTTAGCTATACTTGGGAAACTGCTCGGTTCTATCGATAAAACCGGAAAATATATTATAATATTGAATAAATTTTCAAGCATTATCGTATTAATCGTTAGTCTAATTATAATCAAAAATATTTTATCTATTATTTTTTAAAATTAAAGAGAGCGGAATAGAAATCTAATTTATTGAAAAGATTTCTATTCCGCTCTCTTTACTCATATTAATCAAGACAACTGCCATACATACGGGTCATGTAATTGTGACCAATCTGCATCTATTTCATGTGAATTAACTAAACATTTATCTAATGATTTTGTTATTTCTTCTACATTTAAATCACTGCCTATGATAACAAATTGTGTTTCTCTATCACCGTATTCAGGATCCCAGTTTACTTTTACTTCTGGTCTTTCATCTAATATTTCTTTTTTTTGTTGTTCGTTCATAGCATCAACCCAATATGTAATTGGATGAATATTAACGAATGAACCTGCTTGTGAAAACAAACATGCAACATGGTTATACTGTGCTAACCAGACTATACCTTTCGCTCTAATAATATTGTTTTCCATATTTTCCATCCATTGATTAAATCTCTCAGCATGAAATGGTAATCTTCTTTTATATACAAAAGATGAAATACCATATTCCTCAGTTTCTGGCGTATGATTAGCATGTCCACCTTCAGTTAATTCTTTAATCCATCCTGCTGATTGGCTCGCCTTTTCATAATCAAATAATCCTGTATTAACAACTTCAGTTAATGAAACATCTGCAAAACTTGTTTTAATAAATTTGGCACTTGGCTGTAGTTTTCTTAAAATGATTTCAAGTTGTTCTAAGTCCTTGTCTGCTACTAAATCAGCTTTATTCAAAATAAGCACATCACAAAATTCTATTTGATCAATTAATAAATCAGAAATAGATCTTTCGTCATCTTCACTGACACCTTCATCTCTATCTTTCAATAAGTCTTCTGAATACATATCATTTACAAATCTATGAGCATCAACAACTGTTACCATTGTATCTAATCGACATATACTTGTTAAATCTATACCTGATTCATCATCTATATACGAAAAAGTTTGTGCGACAGGTACTGGCTCAGAAATACCCGTCGATTCTATAACGATT
Source organism: Mammaliicoccus fleurettii (assembly GCF_002018435.1). Lineage (NCBI taxonomy): Bacteria > Bacillati > Bacillota > Bacilli > Caryophanales > Staphylococcaceae > Mammaliicoccus > Mammaliicoccus fleurettii. Next base: position 75,564 of record NZ_MWJM01000009.1, read on the forward strand.
TGATCTACATCTCCTCGTTTTACGATTTTTTCAACTTCGATAAGCAAATCTTCTCTTAACGTACAACAAATACAGCCATTTGATAACTCGACTAGCTTTTCATCTGTCCTAGAAATGCCTCCACCTTCTACTACTAAATCTTTATCTATATTAATTTCACTCATGTCATTCACGATTACTGCAATTTTCAAACCTTCTCTATTCTTCAAAATATTATTCAATAGTGTTGTTTTGCCAGAACCTAAATAACCACTCAATACTGTAACTGGTACTTTATTCAAAATACTTCCCTCCCAATACAACTATTTTTCATGTTCATCTTTATTTTTACCAACTAGATTTTTTCAAACCAGGTATTTGACCTTTATGTGCATATTCTCTTAAAGCAATTCTAGACATACCAAACTTTCTATAAACTCCTCTTGGTCTACCAGTTACTTGGCATCTGCGTGTAATACGTGTAGGAGATGCGTCTCTAGGAAGTTTTTTCAAGCCTTCATAATCATTGTTAGCCTTTAACTCTTCACGTTTCTCTCTGTATTTCTCTACCATTTGTATACGCTTTTGTTCTTTTGCAATTTTTGATTTTTTTGCCATTTTTATATACTCCTTTTTATTCATTAATGATTAAAGACTGAGACAACAAATTGGCCCAGTCTTGAAATCGCATATTAACGTAAGTAAAGTAGTCATTTCATCTCTCGGAGGTAAATCGTAATGACTACGTTTTAAATATAATACATAATTTTATTTTTGGCAAGTAAAAATTTTTATTTTTTCTTCAGTTATTTTTGAATAAAAAAAGTGAAACAGAAATCTAATTTACTAAATAGATTTCTGTTTCACTCAAGATTATATAAATTATTCAACTTTCCATACATTAAAACCATGTAATTGACTATTCGTATCATATTTCAAATCTTCTTTACCATAAAAAGTATAAAATTGTTTTAGAAGCGGCTGGGACGAATTAATCTACGTCTTATCTCATTTTTTCTAAAAAGTCTTATTTCTGTCCTATTAACTTATAAAAGCGCTCTTTATCATTTGCTCCGATTGAATTAAATAGTAGTACATATTATGATTTATATGAATAAAGATTACTATAGGAGGTTTCTATGTCTCAGTTAAAAACATTTTTAGAAACTAAACAGATTTATATATATATTGTTTTTATATTACTAGGCATATTTTGTGGCCTCTTTTTTGAAAATACTCAACAAATTTTTGAACCTTCTATTTCATTTCTTATCGCTATTTTAATGTTTGGTATGTTTTCTCAAATACCTTTTTTAACTTTACGAAATAAATTATTGAATTCAAGGTTTATTTTCGCACTTATTTTATCAAATTTTATATTAATTCCTATACTTGTTTTTGTACTGGTTGTAGTTTTTAATGTTACATCAACACCGCTTCTTATCGGTATTTATTTAGTACTACTTACGCCTTGTATTGACTACGTTATTGTATTTACTAAACTAGGACACGGTAATGCTGAACTCATGTTGATTTCTACTCCAATATTATTTATTTTACAAGTATTATTATTACCTATCTATTTTTGGATATTTTTAAATCAAGATTTTTCTCAATATATTGATATTAAACCTTTCTTGAAAACATTTATATTATTAATTATTTTACCTTTATTAATTGCCATTATCCTGCAATTTTTAAGCAAAAAATCTAATAAAATGATGAATATATTAACTTTTTCTGAATGGATACCTGTACCATTGATGGCTTTAGTGTTAACGACCGTTATTGGTTCTCAAATTTCGAAAATTGTTACTGATTTACAAGTTGTACTGTCAGTTGTACCGCTCTATTTATGCTTTATGATTTTAGCACCTTTCATAGGATATCTGTCAGGGAAGATTTTCAATTTAAACGTAACCTTAAAAAGAACATTAGCCTTTAGCTCAAGCACACGAAATGCATTAGTCGTTTTACCATTAGCTTTATCGCTACCTATACAATGGTCAACAACCGTTACCACTGTTGTTGTTACTCAAACGCTAGTCGAACTTATAGGAGAACTTGTTTATATTAAGCTGATACCTAGATTAATCGTTAAATAAAGTACAAACTTATTTGCATATGAACACTAAATATATACATAAAAAACTGTCGACAAAGTCTGAGCTTTGTCGACAGTTTTAATTGTTTTATTGATATAGGCTTAACAAAACTTTGTATATAAATTAGTTTTCTATCCTATTTATTTCAAATTCAATACTTGTCCTACTGTTAAGTCATTTGAACTTAAATCATTGAGTTCTTTAATTTCAGCTACACTTACGCCGCTTCTTTGAGAAATATTATATAATGTATCTCCTGATACGACTGTATGTGTATCTCCAGTAATTGTATCACTTGATTCATTCAACTGGTTATAGTGCTGTTGAACTAGACTATAAAACTGATTCATATCATATCCCCACTGGCTAAAGTAATTAATAGGATCAGTATGATCTGTTCCACCATAATATTGACTTATTGCGTTATGACTTATAACTGTTCCTGTCCCCTCATTATTATCAGCTAATGATGGTTTCAGTCCATTTTGATCTAACATTTTTGCTGTTAAGTATGCTTGGTTATTTACAGATTTAGCAAACTGATCGAATGTACTAGACTGTGCCAACTCTATTTGATAGAAATAGGGATTTGCTTTTGCACCAGCCCCCCATGCTAAATAATCACTTGAGGCTGTTTGTACAATTTTACTACTACCTGCATAAGCATGGACAAAGGCACTTTCGTAGTTATTATACATATAATTAATTTCTTCATCGATCGTACTATTAGAATTTGCTGTTTCATGAATAATCACGCCAATAAATTTATCTGACTTGTAATCATATTTTGGCAAACTATTCATTCTAGAATCTTGCGTAATCGTTGAAGGCTTAATATTATTTTTATCAATATAACTATTTACGTTTTGATAAGCTTCATTTGTATTGCGATTTGTTTCCATATCTGTTGAATGCTTTTCAGCAACTTTATTATGTAATTTTAAATCTTCGTCTGTTAATATGTTAGTTAATTCTTTTGGGTTCATCTTCTGTGCTTGTTCAAAACTAATTGATTTGCTTGTGTTCTCAGTCTGTTCATTATTTTTCTCATCCGCATTTACATAAAAATGAGATTGAGAAAGTAATAAACTAGATGTCAAAATTAAAGCTGTTCCAAACTTATACTTCATAATAATCCCCCTTAGATTTTATTGTTATATTGTATTACAAAATATAATTAATTAATATAGTTGAAGATTATTTCGCTATATTAAATATTTATTACAAACAATATATCGTTCCATTCAAAACATCAAATTGCTCATCTACCCGTTTATCAACATGATAAATATATTACTTTTTACACGACTTTTCACTTTACAAAACAGAACATATGTTCGTATAATAAAGATACTATATGACTGGGGTGATTTTTATGTATGACTACAGTTATTGCTTAAATCGGGATATTTTATGTGTAGATTTGAAGAGTTTCTTTGCCTCTGTGTCTTGCATTGAAAAGGGTCTAGACCCATTAACAACGAAGCTTGCTGTTGTTGCTGATACGAAACGTCCAGGTTCTGTCGTACTTGCTGCTACACCACCATTAAAAGCAATTGGCATTAAAACGGGATCTCGTTTATTTGAAATTCCTCAACGTAAAGATATTTATGTTATTAATCCATCTATGAAAAAGTATATTCAACTATCAACTCAAATTAGTAAAATTGCTTTAGATTATGTAGCACCTGAAGATTTTCATCAATATAGTATAGATGAGTTTTTTATGGATGTTTCAGAATCTTATCATTTGTTTGCTCATTCTCCTTTTTCACTGGCTATGCAGTTGCAAGAACGTATATTTAATCTTGCCCATATTCGCAGTACGATTGGAATTGGTTCGAATATGTTACTTGCTAAACTATCTATGGATATTGATGCTAAACATACCCAACTCGGTATATCAGAATGGCGTTACGAAGATGTTCCTAATAAAGTTTGGTCAATTCAACCTTTAAGAGAAATGTGGGGTATCAATAGACGTACAGAAACTAAGCTCAACAAAAAAGGTATATTTACAGTAGGTCATTTAGCTAACTATCCAGTTGAATATTTGAAGCGGGACTTTGGCGTTATTGGTGTTGATTTACATTTACATGCTAATGGTATAGACGAAAGTATGATTAGGCAGCCACATAAGGCATATGATAAATCTTTAGGAAAGTCTCAAATACTCATGCGTGATTACAGTATGAATGAACTCAAAACTGTACTAAACGAACAAGTAGATGAAGTTTATTATAGATCCAGAAAGTTAAACTTATACCCTACTCGAATAAGTGTTAGTGTTGGCTATGCTGATATAGGCGGTGTTCGTAAACAATTTACAAATAAGAATGGGTTTATGAATACTTACGTCATCGTAAATTTATTATGGGACTATTTATCGAAACAATTAGAACCTAATCGACTTTATCGAACAATTGCTATTTCATTTGGTAAGTTTATTCCAAATCAAATTAAACAATTATCTTTATTTGACGATCCATTTCAAGTTAAGACAGAAACAATAGAGAATCATTTAGATTTTATACGTATGAAATATGGAAAGAATATCGTAATGCGAGGTTCAAGCTTATTAAACAGTGGTACATTGTTAGAAAGAAAAGATTTAATCGCAGGCCATAAAGCTTAATATTTTAAAGATATGTCATATACAAACAGCAGTAAAATATTGAATTTATCAAATATTTTCCAAATAATTACTTTAAATGTGTATTTTTCCAATTTATATTTTAAAGATGCGTTTAAACATCCTTCACTTTGGATATATAAGAAGAAGTGCAAAAATAGGAGGTAATTATTATGGGCTTTATATTAATGTTAATCGTCGGCGGTTTAATCGGCTGGCTTGCAGGAGTTATTTTAGGTAAAGATGTTCCAGGTGGAATTATTGGTAACATTATTGCAGGTATTATCGGTTCAGCAATTGGTGGATCATTATTAGGAGATATGGGACCAGTATTTGGTGGAATTGCAATTATTCCAGCATTAATCGGTTCAATCATCTTAATCTTAGTACTTTCATTTATTTTAAAAGCAATCAGAAAATAAATTGCTTTAAGAGCCGAGACATTTAATTGTCTCGGCTCTTTTTTATGTATGGAGAAAGTGAGCTTTGTGGGAATGGACTTGATTGTGTCGCATGTAGTTCATATGTCGTTTGATACTTAGATTCGGTTACTTAGACTGCGCTTACTTGCAGAATTATGAATTGTGCTCCTTACACTGTTCTTACTGGCAGAATTCCGAATTGTGCTCCTTAGATATTAGTCTTACGGACATTTCTCGGAATTTTGTCCCTTACACTACCTCTTACGGACATTTCTCAGAATTATGTCCCTTACAGCACTTCTTACGGACATTTCTCAGAATTATGTCTCTAACAACACCCCTTACGGACATTTCTCGGAATTATGTCCCTAACAACACCCCTTACGGACATTTCTCGGAATTTTGTCCCTTACAACACTACTTATAAGATATTAAAATCAGAAATCCTATACAAAAAAACTGTCAACAAAGTCCCCTCTGTTGACAGTCCAACACATCACAGTAAGACTATGATGTGTTTATTAATTTACATATATACGAATAAATATTTTCAAAACCACTCTAGGTAAATAGCTTTGTACTCATTAAATACCCAGCGTATTGTATAAGTAAACATTGAATTTACAATACTTTCAAAAAAGTTTAATAATTTTTACCATTAATTAGCCTTTATTCGTACCTTTGTTAAATAATTTACGAATAAATCTAAATATAAGCGCTGTACCTACATATCTTAGAATACGTCTTACCACATTACCCATCTATATCAACTCCTCATACATAGCTTTTATTTGGTTATTAACCTTCTTTACTTCTATTACCCGAGAACAGATTATTATACACATAAAACTTATAATTAAATATATTCACGTATTTAATACTTAGTATAAGTATGTAATAATAGTACTAGGTACTAAATATAGAGATAAATAAGGTGATAAAAGTGATTTCTTACGCAAAAATAACAGCTCAAGGTGCTTATGTTCCTGAAAAAGCAATGAACAATCAAGATTTCGAAAAAATTGTAGACACATCAGATGAATGGATACAACAAAGAACAGGAATTATAGAACGTCGAATTGCCAAAGATAATGAATATACCAGTGATTTAAGTTATAAAGCAGTACTAGATTTACAACAAAATTATAATATTGATTTAAGTGATGTGGATATGATTATCAACGCAACATTAACACCTGATTACAAAACACCAAGTGTTGCGTCATATATTCAAGCTAAATTAGGACTTGAGAATACTGGTGCAATAGATATTAATGCTGCTTGTGCAGGTTTTACATATGGTTTAAATATAGCAAATGGACTTATAACTTCAGGTCAAAATAAAAAGATTTTAGTCATAGGTTCTGAAACATTATCAAAAATAACTGATTATACGGATAGAAACACATGCATATTATTTGGCGATGGCGCTGGTGCATTTTTAGTTGAATATTCCGAAGATGATCCAAGTTTTATTACGAGTAGTTTTGGTTCTGATGGTAATAAAGGTGGTAATTTATATTGCTCAGAATTATCTAAAGAAATGTTTAACGAAGAATTGGAAAATCCCGGTTTCGTTGTTCAGAACGGAAGAGGCGTTTATAAATGGGCTGTTAGTACGGTCCCTAAAATTGTAAGTAATACACTCGATAAATCTAGTTATACAATAGATGATTTAGATTGGTTTGTACCTCATAGCGCAAATGCTAGAATGATTGAATCTATTTGTGAAAAGTCTAAAATTCAAAAAGACCAAACTTTAATGAGTCTTGCACACTATGGAAATACTTCTTCAGCAACAATACCATTATCCATTAACCTAGCAATTTCAGAAAACAAGATTAAAAAAGATGATCTTCTAATGCTAGTAGGATTTGGTGGAGGATTAACTTATTCATCTGTTTTAATTAAATGGTCAATATAATAAAAATAATACCCACTCTTAATTATTAAAAGAGCGGGTATTATTTATTTTGTGATTTATTCATTAAGTAAATATATCTTAACAAACAATATTACCTAAACTTCTCCATTCTATGGATACCTTCGTCGTCTTTTTCTTTAATACCATCTTTGAAATCATATCCATACTTTCTGTAAAACTGAACTGCAGTTACAGAAGCGGGTATTTCAATACGCTTTGCACTTTTAAAGTAATAATCATTTTCTAGTGTTTCAATAATTAATTTGCCAATACCTCTACCTTGATATTCTGGAGAAACAAAAATCGTAAATAAACTACTTTCAGTTTCACTACCCCAATACGGACCAATAGCTCCAGTTGCTATAATTTTAAAATTATCTTCAAATAAATAAAAATTCGTGAAGCTCGCTCTTTCTATTATAGATTCAGGTGTAATCGTCCTAACTACCTTCTCTATTTCTTCAATAGATTCATCTTTGATATTTGTCGTTCTCAACGTATGTATGATCAAGTCACATACTTCTTCGGCATCTTTTGTTTCAAACATTCTGATTTTCATGATGTCACACTCCTAGATTTCACCTATTCGATTATATTGAGATAAATGATTTATTTTATTATATTCAAGAATCTCTACTTTCTCATCAGTCATTTCAAGTGATGTAATCCCACCATTTGTAAGTTTAATCTTCCCTGTACCAATTTCTCCATGAGAATAATGATACAAGATCGCATTAATAAGCGCTCCATGAGATACAATAAGTACGTTTTTATTTCTATATTTATTTTGTACTATATCTAACCCTTTAGAGAATCGTGTTTTAAAACTATATTCTTCTTCTTGATTTGGATAAACGCGATCAGGATATAATTTTAAACGTTCGTCTAACGTCATACCTTCAGCATCACCGAAAGATAATTCTATAAACTCTTCCATTACAATTAAATCTACATTAACCTTCTCTTGAACAATTTTCGCTGTATCTTGCGCCCTTTTTAATGGACTCGTTACAATGTAATCTATATTTAAATTCGTTAAAAATTCACTACTCTCTTTAGCTTGACGAACACCATTAGAATTAAGCGGAATATCAGTCCTACCTTGAATCCTCCCCATTACATTCCAGTCCGTTTCACCGTGTCTTAAAAAATATAAATTTGTCATAATCATGACCTCTCTATAAAATGATTTAAAATCAATTGTACCATTTATAAAATTACAGTTCACGAAATAACATGAACTCCAAATAGTTAATAAATATAATACCAATACAATGATTAGAGCCTGAGATAATTAATTTATCTCAGGCTCTTGAGGGTGTTTATTTATTAACTTGCTTCACATGCAAAGTTATCGCTGTCTCTATCATGTTTCGAGTCATATGCTGGATGCGTGCTTGGTACGCCGTTTGGATATACTTCTCTAAGTGCTGTACAGTTTGGATAAGATTCACTACCACTATTACTTTCTACACTTGGTGTTTCCGTCGTTGTCTCAGGTTCGCTTTGAACATCTGATGTACTTGATGTTGATTGTTCAGAAGAATGATCTTCTTCAAACGCACTTCCAAGACTCCAAACACCTAATTTTTGTTCTTTAGCTATTTCTTGTGCACTTTCTAACTGATTTAAATAACGTGTACTAGGTGGATAAACATATGCTACTTTTGCTAAACCTTCTTTAACTAATATTTCATTAACCATTTCGCCATCAACATATATGTATGCTAAATATCGTTGATACTTATCTTGCTCGCCACCTACATCAAATTCGACTTCAATTTTATTTGCATTAGTGAGTAATTCTTTCGTTCTATCTGAAGCTTCTTGCCCAAAAGGTTGTTTCCCGATTCGAGGATGCTTCGTTTCAGGTGTATCAATTAACAAAAATCTAAATGATTCTTTGCTGCCATTATAAATAAACTTAGCCGTATCCCCATCAACTGTTGATGCAAGCTCAACTGGTATTCTATCAGTTGTACCTGGCGTATATGACTTTTGTTCTTCTTTCTTTATATCAGTAGAAGTACTTTCAGTTTGTTCTACTTCAACTTTCTCTTCTGAACTTTCTACTGTTTCCTCTTCTTTAACTTGTTCTTTCTTATCTGATTCATTTTTCTCTTCAGATTTTTTCACTTTATCTTCAAGACGTTTATTTGTTTCTTCTAATTTTTTCTGTTCACTTTTTAACTTTTCATTTTCCTTACTAACTTGGTCATTTTCCGTATTATCTTCAATGCAACCACCTATGATAATCATCACGATAATAATACTTACAAACCATAACAAACCCTTTTTCATTATTTTCTCTCCTAATTAAGTCATCATTATTTTAATAATACCAAATTTTTCAGAAATTAATATTAATATTTTAAAATATCGCTTAATTTAATAAAAAAGGATTATATTTACAATCTATGTGCAAAAAAGTAAAAACACCTTTACGATGTTTTTAATCAAATATTTTAAAAAGTAATTTTATAGCCCATCCAAACATCCTTGGAATAATAAAAACTGCACCTTTAATCAAATCCCAAATTATAAAGAATCCTTCAAAAAAATCCCAAAAACTAAAATTGTTCTCTTTATTCTTCTTATATTTTTTTCTCATAAATACCTCCACAGATTAGATAATCATTCTAGTAAAAATAAATTCAATTACAAATTTCAGCCCTCTTAACACTTGAACAAAAACAATTATCATCGTAACTAAAAAGAAAATTAATGAAGGTATACCCACTTTCATCCCTTTATTCCAATTTTTGATTGAAGCAATAAGAAATAAAGATATCAGTGATAAATAGGACATGCCAACACCAATTGTAGTACCTGCTTTATTCTGATGTCTAAATTTACCCATTAAAGAATCATAAAAAACATCTCTAACCCCTAAATTTGAAGTATATATATCAAAACTAACACCAAGTATTACTAACAAAGCATTAAATATAACAACAATCCCAATAAATACACGAACCATTCGATCACCCTTTATATTATCAAATTTATGTAATAACAATTATAAAACAATAGTATTATAATTGTGCAATAAGGGCAACCTGATGTAGCAAGTCGCATCTAAAATATCATCTTATCTTTAGATCACAATTCTTTCATATAAAAATTTTCTAATACTTATGATAAAATATTAATAATAAATAAATTTGAAATATTTAGAAGAAACAATCGGAGGAAATATGTACTTATTATGTGGCATTATAATAATCATAGTAGGATTGCTAGTAATAATATGGGAAGGAAAAAGTATTTTCAATATTTTTCTATTTTCGTTTGGTGTACTATTAAGCCTATTTGCTATATTAAAATTTTTAAGTGAAATGTTTTTCAGATGAAAAAATATAAATTTTCAACAAATATAATAAGTAAGAAAATCTCTCAACCGTAATGATTGAGAGATTTTTTGTTTGATCGATTTAATAATTTCAACTTTATAATTGCCTTTCTTGTTATATAGGATTAATATCAATTTATCTCATATAAAAGGTGATATAACATGAACACTATATCTAAATTAACGATACTTTATCTTACACTCTTTTTGACTACTACAATTGTTGGCTCCATATTGCTTTATTTACCGATAACAGGAAGAAAATCTATCCACTTTATAGATGCTTTCTTTGTTGCTACAAGTGCTTTTACAGTAACCGGACTTTCAACAGTGGATATACCTAGCCAATTCAATGATTTAGGTTATCTAGTTATCTTATTATTAATACAAATAGGTGGCTTAGGTATTGTTACATTAACCATTTTTATATTGATTTTAACAAGAAAAAATATCTCTTTTAAAAATAGAGAATTATTATTATATACATGGAGCGAGGATAATGATTCTGGTCTCTTAAAAATAACGATGCGATTAGTCATTTTTAGTTTAATAGTAGAATTAATTGGTGCAATCATATTATCCGCAGTATTTATCCCTGACCACGGCATAGCAAAAGGTGGATTCATTAGCATATTCACATCAATTTCATCATTTAATAATGCAGGATTCTCACTATTTTCTAAAAGTCTGATTCCATATAGCGATAATTTAATAGTAAACGTTATCGTTCCATTGTTAATCATCATAGGAGGTATTGGATATATCGTTATATTAGATTTATGGCAATCAAAAAGAATAACTAAATTAAAATTACATTCAAAAATCGTGCTAACTACTACAGGAATATTAATTATTATCGGGTCCCTATCATTTTGGTTATTAGAATTAAATAATACATTAAAAAACGATAACTGGATTGTACAAATATATAAATCAGTATTTCAATCCGTTTCAACACGAACAGCTGGTTTTAATACTGTAGATATTGGACAATTACATGATTCCACCCTTTTAATATTCGATATGTTGATGTTCATAGGTGCAGGTCCCATGAGTACAGGTGGCGGAATAAAAGTCACGACCTTTACAATCATATTAGTATATATATACTCACAATTAAAAAGCCAAAAACATCCTCATATATTTAAGAAAAGTATTATCAACGAACAAATTAATAAAGCAATCACAATTGGCTTTTTATCAAGTATTTTAGTATTAATCACAACATTTATCATATCGATTCAAAACCCAAAATTCAGCATGTCACAAATATTATTTGAAACAATATCAGCATTCGGTACAGTCGGACTATCAACAGGCATTACAGCAGATTTAACAACAATATCTAAAATCGTACTAATCCTTTTAATGATAATAGGTAAAATAGGTATTCTGATCATTATGGCTATATTTATCCATCCCAAAAAAGAAGGATATTATTATTCAACAGAGAAGGTTCATTTGTAGAATAATTAGTTGAAAATGCAAATTACTATATATTCACCAACATAGACAAAAAAACCTCACGCTAAGTGAGGTTTTTTTATTCTTCAATTCCATCTTCATCAAATTTACTAACCATACCATACTCGTCCACAATGTAAGAACCTGCAAGTTCACCATCTTTAGTATAGTAAGCAAATCCCCAACTACCATCATCTCTATGCTCAGGTTCTTTAAATGTGTAAGAATCAGTATCCAAAGTTTCACCTTCGTAATCCTCAACAAAATCCATAACATTCGATCTATCAACTATTTCATCAGAAGGTTCATTATCATCAGGTAATTCATCGTAAATAGATTTTTCTTCACCACTTTCCACTCTTAATGAACTTTCATATGCAGCACTTGCTGGCCCCTCTAATACATTTCCTTGTGGTATAACATCATTACTCACTGCACTATTGTATGCAATAACTTTTTGTTCTTCAGTGTAGTCACCATATAATATTTTAACTAACGTATCTCTATCAGTAACATTTTTATAAATCAAATTTTCATTTTCTTCTTCATTAGTATTTTCTTCTTCTGACGACTGTTGTTCATCAGTCGTAACTTCTTCCGTTGATTGTTCTTCAGTATTAGATGCTGACTTATTAGCATTTTCTTTTTTAGAGTCTTCCTTTTGTTTGTTATCTTGCTTATTCTCTTCATTATTATCATTAGATGAACTATCTTCTTTCTTACCACATGCCGCTAGCACTAACATTGATGAAAAGAATAAAATAATTAATTTTTTCATTCATTTTCCCCCTTAAATGTATTTAACATGATTAATTTGATTATAAACTAATCGCACTCTATAAGTACACATTAGATTAGATTACATTATACACTATAGTTTGATAATGAATTTTTTCTCTGATGAGGCATTACTGGGGCAAAAAATAAAAAGCCCCCAACCACAAAGGTTGAGAGCTAAATAACAATTCACCTTTCTTACATTAATCAACTACCAATACACCATCCTCAATGTCTACATACACTGGATTTATTAACGATGAATCTTCACTAATTTTTTCTAGCGTTTCTAACATATGATCTTCTAATAAATCCTTTTCGTTTTCTTTAAATAAAAATACTTTATCATTAACTTTCACTATTTTGTATTCTTTTAAAGTATCTACATAATTATATAATTGATTAAACAGCTTTGAATCATGTAATGTAATATCATTTTCGTGAATTTTTATTTCTCTTTCTCCAGAATGAAGTCGTTCTTCTTTTGATTTCCATAAATCGAATTTATGAGTTAAATTAGATAAGTCTTGATCATTATGAATTAATGTTAAGATTTTGGCTCTTCTCATATTTTCGATTTCTTGTTCAGAAAAACTAATATCTTTTTTACTTACCTCTTCTAATAGTTTATCTTTTCTGTATGTGTAGTCACCATATACATCACTAAAAACTGGACCTTTTTCATAAGCTTTTAACTTATATAAATCATAATTTTGGTTGGTTTCTCTATTAAACATTTCAGAAAAAAATAAAAATTTCTGGATTTGCAGTGAGGACATATCGTTTATACTATTTTCGTCTTCTAACCATTTTATTTTTTCTAATTTATTGTCCTTCGACCAAATAACATCCATAGTGATTCCCTCCTCAATAACATATCTTATTTACTAAGATATACTACCAAATGCAACAATTAGTTACCTATAGTTACATCTATTTCTAATATATTATAACATTTGGGTTATAAAGTTAATAAGATTTTCAACTTAAATTTACCTACTTTCAGCACTGTCATTTGAATATATTTCTCTCCATAGTCTTTCACTCCAACTTTATATACATAATAGCCAAATCAAAGGTAAATCAATGAAATTTATTATGATTAGACAACGAATATAAATTATGGTAATTTTATAGTATAAAAGGACGATGCACTTACATGCATCGCCCTCACGAGCCCGTTAAAAAGACGGTAGCTTTGTTGATAGAATTATAAAAAATAACCATCAAAACCTGCTAAAGTTAGAGATGGTTATTTTTTATGGTCATTTTTACTAATTAGCACTATACCAATGATTGAAATGACAACCATTAATATCTCATAATCAGTCAATGTTGCACCTTTCTTGGAGCTCTACCATATTTCATAAGCATCACCCCATTGTCATGAGATTAGCCACCATTTATCCAACTTGCTCACTTTAATATTTTATCTACGTCTCCTTTGATCACCGCCTAAAAATAAGCCTCTAATTACTAATATAGCTAAACATAAAGCATGACCATTTTTAATACCTTTTTTACACTATATCCCAACAGCTTATTCGTTTTTATATTTTTTTGTGAAATAAACATGGATTGTATTGTAGTTATAAAATGAGCTAAACTAAATATAGGTTTTTAATAAAGGAGGTTAATTATGCACTTTAGAAAAATAAATACTGAAGATTATAATGATTGTGCTAAAAATTTAGTTTCAGCATATGCAGGTCCACCTTGGCATAATAAATGGACTGATCAAGAAGCATTACTTAGAATTGAAGCGACAATGAGTGGTTTTAATTCAAGAGGATATGTTATCGAAAACGAGGATACAATAATAGCAATGTGTATAGGTCGTATTGACTATTATTTTAGTAACTTTAATCAATTTTTTATTGATGAATTTAATGTTATACCTAATCAACAAGGATTTGGCATCGGAAAACAACTCATGAATTTTATTATAGATGAAATGAAGCAAGAAAAAATAAATAAAATTTTCCTTATTACCGGTGGAGAATCAGCATCTAAATTTTATGCTAAAAATAAGTTTGAAATAACAAATGATGGCTTTATGATGGAACTTGATTTGTAAAAAAATTGATATTATATTTGAGTTTAAAATTTAATCACTTGTATCATAACAAAAAAACAGCCCACCAATTATGTAGTGAATATTGATATTTAAGCAAAAATAAATAAGACACCCATCCAGATTATAAAGAGTTTGGAAGGTGTCTTACTTTTATATTTATAAACCTTTTTAATTATAATATTAATATGTAACTATTCTTCATCTAAAGCCTTCATTTTTTCTTCGAATTCTGCATCTTCTTTTGCTTGGCGCTCTTCTTCTTTACGCATTTCTTCTTCATATGCTGCGTCTTCTTTTGCTTGGCGTTCTTCTTCTTTACGCATTTCTTCTTCATATGCTGCATCTTCTTCTGCTTGTTCTTTTTCATATGCTGCGTCTTCTTTTGCTTGACGTTCTTCTTCTTTACGCATTTCTTCTTCATACTCAGCGTCTATTTTTTCTTGTTCTTTCAAAAAATCATCATATTCTTTATCTGCTTCATCGCCTAATCGATCGTATTCTTTCTCAATTCTCTCTAATAAGTCATTATACTCTTTATTTGTAACACCACGACTTACACGATTCATCTTTTCTCCTTCTGTTAAAGAATTATATTCATCGACTAAATAATTGTACTCCTCAGCAGTATAAGGATAATCCTCACTATCATCTTCTGTTTCCTTCATTTCATTTGTTGTTTCATTTGTACTTGTACTTGAATTTGTATTACTATTCCCTTTAATATCAGATTTCCTAATTTCCCATTTACCACGTACCGTATCGAATAAAGGCACAAAATCCATCTCTAGCGTATATCTTTGAGAATCTGGAACATCATAATATATATACCCTGTACCTATATTCCCTTTATTTAATAAATGAGAGAATCCTGCATGATTATCATCTGTTCCAAACCACTCTTGAAAGTTTTCTTGTTTCGATTTCATCGTAAATGCAGAATTATCAACTAGAACTTGGTCATCATTATGATTTTTAAATTTAAATGAAACTTTAAGCGCTTGTCCATTTTCAGGAGCACTATATTCATCATAATCATTATTAAATTCAACTTTGGTTACTATTATATCAACACCGTCTGCATCAACAACTTCTCCCACTTTAAATGTCTTCATTTGCTCATTTGCCTTACGTTTACTGTGTGTTGATTTATGCTTTTTGTTATCATTCGACTCAGCTTTTCTTTCAATGTTCGAACTATTGCAACCTACTAAAAATAATCCCGCCACCATTATTAACAACATAATTTTTTTCAATTTTCTATCCTCCATTTATGATAATTAAACATATCATATCACAAAAGAAGTGATATGATAGCACAAAATTAAATTGCTCTTAACTTTTTACTAGTTATTTTATATTTTAAAAAAAGAGAGTGCTGTAATCACCCTCTCTTTCATTACTTTTCTTGTGAAAATGTTTGTAGGTCACGTTGTTTGACTTGATTTTGCTGGCTATCATTACCAACTTTAGGTTGTTCTAATGTTGGCTGTTGTATAGTTTGCTCTTCAGTTATTACTTCTTCATTCTAAAAATCTCTTTTTATATGTGTCTTAGACATTCATCATTCATTTAAATTATTCCTAATAATCTTATAAAAGTAATTTTATTACTTTTTGATAAATAATCTACAGCTTATTTAAACTATAAACTAGAATATTTATTTAGTGTAATGGTACTATAATTAAATAGATTGAGGAGTTGAACAATCTATGAAAATCACGATTGAACCACATAATTCAAATTTGGCTAACATTTACGCTAAAGAAGCTAACAAGATTAGCCAAATTTTTGGCAAAGACTTAGTTGATATTTACCATATTGGTAGCACAGCTATTCCGGGTATAAAGGCTAAACCTATTATCGATATTTTGCCTGTTGTTAAAGATATAAACAAAGTTGACCAGTATAATTCATACTTTGAGAACATTGATTATGAATTGCTTGGTGAATTTGGTATTAAAAACAGAAGATACTTTACAAAAAGTGATAAAGTTACAAAAGAAAAGCTTTTTCATGTTCATACATTCGATATTTATAATCAGTTCGATATAAATAGACATCTCGCATTCAAAGCATACTTAATTGAACATCCAGATGTCGCAAAACAATATTCCAATTTAAAAGAAGCATTATTTGTTAAATTTAATGGTGATAAAGAAAACTACATAAACGGTAAAGATTCATTTATCTTATTTAAATCATTTTCTTCAAATAACCTTGCTTCAATTGTCATAATATAACCTCCTTACATATAAAATTTCATATGTGGCTTTTCTTCTTTATAATAGTCTAACCTATCTTTTAATGTACCTGTATGTAATTCTAATTTGTGACCGTCTGGATCAGTGAAGTATATTGATTGTTTATCTCTTACATCTCTATTACGTCCTTCTAATATATTAACGTTGTTATATTTTAACCACTGATACCATTCATCAAATTCACTTTCACCAATTGTAAAAGCCATATGTGTATATGAGTATTGAATTTCATTTCTAGGTATATCATTTTCTTCATTAAGTGCTAACCACAGATCACCTAATATGAAATAAGCTGTTTTATCACTCTCTACTAAAATTTTAGCTTTCAAAATATCTTTATAGAAAACAATAGATTGATTAATATCTGATACAGAATAGGTAACATGATTTATAGATTGAATCATGAATAGTCCATCCTTTAATTTACTGAATATTCTAACATAAATAAATATTAGATTACTCATTTCAAAAGAAATATTGGGAAAGCTAAACTTTAATAAAATACCCACCTATTCATTTAGGTGGGCTATTTATAATTATTCATCTTTTTATTTGTCAAATTTTTTATTAATAATATTTATTAAAACCAATATAACAAAAACAGTAATTCCTATATAAATAGGTGTCATTGATTCATTATCTGTGAAATAAGTTATCAATCCACAGAATATGGCTGTTATAACAGCACCAATTAATACTACAATTCCTTTATTCATATAATTATTTCCTTTCTTTATTGCTTAGTAATAGAAGTGACAGTACCATCTACTTTACCATGAATTATAATACCATTTTTAGGTATAGCCTTCCCAGAATAAGAAGAGATAATCGTCGATACAAAAGTTCCCAATGTAGCACCACCTAAGCCACCTAAGCCACTGATAAGTACAATTCCTGCTGATACTCCACCATTTGCAATAGTCGTAGTTAGTTTATGAGACATATACAAATTCACTTTACCTTTTTTACCATATGTAGCTTTAGTCACACCACCTTTTTTAGCAGCTTCAGTAACTATTTTATTATTACTTGAATCTTTTAATCCTTGTTTTTCTAATTCTTGATCAATTTCAGCGTCAGATATGTATGTTACTAATTCTCCATTTTCAACAGTAACATGCTTAGCACCATGAATATTTTGGTTAATTTGATTAACATTACTTTTTATGTTTTCTACTTCATTAGATGCAGCGTTAGTTTCATTTTTAAAAGCCTGCTCATCAAAATGATACATTTTATTTTCAGCATCAACTGTTATGTATTTACTTGCTTGATTAGAGATAGTACTTTCAGTATCAACTTTATCATTTACTTGAGCAGCATCAGCTAAAGGAGATAATGAAAGTGAGAGTGCTAAACTTGCCGTACAAACTGTTCCTAGAATTTTAATTTTTTTCATAATTTAATTCCTTTCCAAATATTTTTTGACAAAACAATATTATCACACTTCATAATGTATTGAACTATTTATTCCCCAAGTGTTTTGTTTTAGTTCCTAAATGTTAAACTTTCTTTCATTTCTACTACAAAGTTTTGGTATATAACTTCATTCTCTTTTCACGCTATTCATTGCGTTCTATACGCTTATTGTGATGTATCTTATATAAATCTTCCTGTAACTTGTCAATTGTTTTATAAAGCTTATTACTGCCATTGGATTTGAAATATCTCATCACTTTTTTTGTTCCTTAGGTGTATAATTACTAATAAGTTTCTTCAGTAAATTGAATTTCTTGGTACTATTTATTTTAAATCGATCTAATTCATCTTTTTGGTCGATTATCCATATAACTAATTTCTCCAAATGATTTTTTGAAAAAAACTATTATTTTATAGAAGATTATAATGATGTTGGTAGAAAACTTATCATTCTCCAAAAATACAAAGAGCATTATAATTGTACTTATGATTCTAATAATAATAATAGGGTTATAAGTAATTCTGAAAATCTAGAGAATATAGAACTTAAATATCATTATAGAGATTCTTCTAAAATACCAGATATCTCTAATATTTTGGATATTAAATATAAAAAATTTAAGTGTAACGTTATTTTTTATAGGATTAACTTTCCCATTACTTTTTAGTATTATATTATTGTTTACTTTAGTGTTTTTAAATTATATTCTTGACTTTGGTTCAATGTCACTTTTGATTTTGTCATTTATACTATCAATAGTAGCCATTTTTAATTATCTTATATTCCTAAAAAAAGCCTTGAAAATTATATTAATCGATTAATATAATAGTCTATTCATATTCACTACCTTTATTAAGTATAGTGTTCTTTATATCTTGTGGACCCAAAAATAAAAAGCCCTCAACCACAAGGGTTGAGAGCTATATAATGGAGACGGCGTCCTTTTATAGAGTATGTAAATGGTAGTAAAACACTTTAAGTATAACGTTTATAAGAATTTAACTTTGTAACAAAACAGAAGTTGCTTCGATACTTAGACATAATTTTTTCATTATTATCTTTTCCTTTGGTTAATTTTATCAATATAAATTAGTATAAAAATAAAAACAAAGTAAAGAATCCCGAAAATCACTGTATTTATGTCACCTTGAACATAAGAAACTAAAACTAATATCATTAAAATAACAATTATAATTTTAATGACATTTTTTATTAAACTACTCATCCTAAAAACACCTCCTAGAGCCTTCTATATTAATTATACATTTTATGTAAATTTTTACAGTGTTTTTCTGAAAACGACATAAAAAAAGCCGCCAATAAAGGTGGGTTTGGTTGTATCAAACAATCACTATTTATATAAGAATATTAAAAAGCAACCACTTTGGAGAGTGGATCAACGATTAGGTCATTCAGATACAACTGAAGTAATGAATAGATATGGTCATTTGTACCCTAGTACGCAAAAAGAAATAGTAAAATACTTATAATTGATACACTCTAAAATCATTGTTAATAAGGGTGTATTTTTTATGCGCTGGGGTTAATACTGGGGCAACGAAAATAAAAAGCCCTCAACCACAAGGGCTGAGAGCTATATAATGGAGACGGCGGGAGTTGAACCCGCGTCCAGAGATCCTGATACAAATGTTTCTACGTGTGTAGTCAAGTCT